>JASHTO010000020.1 GCA_030040515.1 Terriglobia bacterium | reverse complement strand
TGCTTCTTGGTAGCCTCTGCCTCGCTGCATACCTGCCCGCCTCCGGACTGGAAACTCGACAATAGACCGCCCGGGGCCTGTCCAAAGCCCAACGACTGGGTGCCAGAATCATTGGCGGCGGATGAACCTTTTGCGGCGTCGGATGCTGGTGTAGCGTTCTTTGTAACAGCTTGGGTGGTGTTGGAAGCGGGTAGCGGGGGCTCGCCGGATGCAGTGGAGGAAGGTGATGGCTCGCCCGCCATCATCAGATGCTGATCAATCACTTTTGAAAGGTCGTCAAAGCTGGGAACGTCCGGCACCGACTCCCGGTCGACATAGAACGTGGGCGTGCCTTGCACTCCCAGCGCCACACCGTCTTCGTGATCGCGTTTTACGCGCGCGGCTTCTTCACCACTGGCCATGCATTGATTGAATTTGGGCATGTCGAGCCCGATTTCGGCGGCGTCACGCTGCAATCCCTCCTCGGTCAGATCGGTTTGCCGGGAATAGATCTTGTCGATGGCCTCCCAGAATTTGCCCTGTTCACCGGCGCATTCGGAAGCCTCCGCCATGCGCTCCGAAAACGGATGAATGTGCGTCAGGGGAAATTGCCGGTACACGAAGCGGATCTGGTTGGCGTATTTGGCGCGAATTTGCCGCACCACGGCCTGCTCGCTTCCGCAGACAGGGCATTCCAGGTCGCCAAATTCCACGACGGTCACGGTGGCATGGGGATTGTCCGTAACATGGCTATCGGGCCGCACGAGTTTCACGGCGGTGGATTCCGTCGCAGCAGGCGGGGGCGGGGGAGTTGTCTCACCGTGCGTCGCCAGTTCGTAGAATGCCGGAACGCCAATTAGAAGCCCCAGCAAGCAGACCGCATAGTAAGTGCGCACCTGGGCAATTTGTGAAGGCGGGTCGGATTCCGGACCTGGGCGGGCCACATTATGAAGCGCGAGCGCAAAGAGAACCGTCATTACCAAGCCGGAGGTTACGCACCACGCACAAAAGGCATGGATCACAAACCCCTGGAGGTATTCGAGGAAGATGGAAAAGAGGAAACCAAATGCGGTGGTGCCCGCCAGGGCGTAGCGCACCTCAATCGCCAGAGCGGGGGAAACAAGTGACTCCGCGATGATCAGAAGCGCCACCAGAACATAGCCGGCCACACCCAGGGCCGGCATGGGCAGTCCACCCATATGTGCGTATGGACTATTGCGCACCGCGTCGCAGCCTGTTCCGAAGCACATAATGGGCCGCGTGAGGGTATACGTCCAAAGCAGATACAGGGAATCGAAAAGCCCCAACAGAGCGAGAGCAAGAGAAATGGATTTCCGCATAGTGTTCTGCTCTACAACTTTATCAGAGGTGTGCGGCCGGGGGCGAGTTGCATCACCTCCGGCTGATTTTTCGGCACGGAGCCCGCAGGGCACTTGGATTACCTGACTCGCCGCTTGGCTTCCGCCAGGGATTCGGCAAGGTCGAGAGGCGCCAGGTCGCGCCGAAGTTGGTCGGCCGTTCGAAACACAATACCGTGCATTCCCACGCCGCGCGCCGCCGTGATGTTCACCTCGCGGTCATCGATAAACAATGCTTCCGCGGCGGTAACTTGCAGGGCATCGAGGCAAGTGCGATAAATGGCCGGGTCGGGCTTGCCGATTCTCAGATCTCCGGAAAAGCAAAAGTGGTCGAATATCTCCAGCCATTTGTGTGTCCGCAGCAGGTGGCCTCCCACACTTCTTGACATGTTGGAAAGGATTCCCAGCTTGAATTTTCGCTCGCGGAGCACGCGCACCCATTCCACCAAGACCTGGTCAAACCTGGACCAAAGCTCGCTATCCAGCACTTCGAGTTTCCGAACTTCTTCCGGCGAACCCGTCCCGCCCGCCGCGCGCGCGATTTCGCCCCAGTATTCCGCGGCGCTCAGCGCGTCGAGGTCGAAGGGATCGCGCTTGCGCCAGTAATGGTCCTGCAAGGTCAAGGCGTCCAATCTCAGCGCCTGGCGGAGCGGCTCAAAATCCTTGGGGGTCGGGGGAGGACTCAGCACGCCCCCCCAGTCGAAAATCACAGTGGTTATGGGCATGAATTTGTCTGTACTCGGGTGGCGTTCAGGGTTCGAATAGCGACTCCGCAAATTCGCGGGGATTGAAGGGAAGCAGGTCGTCAATCTTTTCACCCACCCCGACGAACTGAATGGGCAGGCCGAGCTCGCGCGCGATGGCAATCACCACGCCGCCCTTCGCGGTGCCATCGAGCTTGGTCAGGATGATTCCCGTTGCCCCTCCGTGGTCCACGAACTGTCGCGCCTGCTGGAGCCCGTTTTGCCCTGTCGTCCCGTCGATGACCAGAAGCACTTCGTGGGGAGCGTCGGGAATCTCGCGTGCAGCGATGCGGCACATCTTTCCCAGCTCTGCCATCAGATTGACTTTGGTGTGCAAGCGGCCGGCGGTGTCCACAATCACCATGTCGAGATGCCGGGTCTTGGCCGCTACAAGCGCGTCGAAAAGAACGGCCGCGGGGTCCGCGCCGGATTTCTGTTTGATCATCTCGATGCCCAGCCGCCCGGCCCATATTTCCAGTTGTTCATTGGCAGCGGCTCGAAAGGTGTCTGCGGCGCAAAGCAGCGGGCGGCGATTCTGCGCGAGAAAGTAACGAGCCAGCTTGGCGATGCTGGTGGTTTTCCCCACGCCGTTGACTCCCACCACAAACGTGACGTGGGGCATTCCCGGGGGAGGCTGCTTAGGTTGGGGAGCCGTTACGCCGGCGCCGGGATTTTCCAGGATCGTCAGGATTTCTTGTTCCACTGCGGGGCGTAATTGCGATGTCTGTCGCAGCTTGCCCTGCTTAATTTGCTGCTTCAGCCCTGCCAGAATTTCCTGCGTCGTGCGAACGCCCAGATCGGCGGTTATAAGGGTTGCTTCAAGGTTGTCGAGGACGGATTCATTCAGCACGGGCTGACCTTCGACAATTTCCTCGATCCGCTCGACAAGCTGGGCCTTTGTTGAAGCCACTGCTTGTTTCAATCGATTGAGAAAGCCGGGCTTCTTCTCCTGGTTGGAACCGAGCAGGGAGATCATAGAAGAGTATTGTAGCAGGAGTCGGAGACCGACAGGAGTCAGGCATCAGAATTCAGGCACAGGTTTTCTATCTCCTGACTTCTGTCTCCCGACTCCTACTTTCTAAGTTGGCCACACAAAATAGTGCGCATAATCCCTGTTCAGGGACATGGGTAGCCACGGTCAGGGCCCTTCTGACCGTGGGTTGGCGAGTCGTGGATAAGCCTCAAGCCCACGGTCAACCCGCGATGCGAGTTGACCGTGGCTACCCCGGCGTGCCGCACA
>JASHTO010000217.1 GCA_030040515.1 Terriglobia bacterium | reverse complement strand
TGAGGGCGCAACGGAAATTGATACGGGCGCAACCGGTAAGAGGGCGGAGTGGGCAGGCACAATCTGACGGCCCGGCGCGCCCTTGGGGGCGGAAGTGGCTCCCCCCGCCGCCGGCGGATTCACAGGTTCCGCTGGTTGAGGCGTGGCGGGCGGTGGTTCGACAACCGGAGGGTTCGGGCCAGACATAAATAACACGCTCGTTCCGCTGAGTGCCACGGATTGTGGGCTGCCCGGCGCATTGTCATAAATGTTCAGGCTGCCCGTGCTCGTCCCCTGACCGATGGGGTTGAAGCTTACTGCAATCACGCACTGGGCGTCGGAGGGCAGGGTCATCCCGCAGTTGTTGGTCTGAGAGTAATAACCGCCCGTAGTGATTCCGGAAATCGTCATGGGACCGGTGCCCGTATTCGTCAACGTTACCATTTGAGCCGAGCTCCCGGTACCGACGGTCTGAGGCGGGAAGGAGAGCGACGAAGTCGACAGGCTCGCCGCGGCCAGCGTGCCGTATCCGCTCAGGCTTACCGTCTGCGTGCTTCCCGCCACGCCGTTGTTGTTGTCGGTCACCGTCAAACTCCCGTTTATCACACCCAGGCTTGTGGGCGTGAATGTCACATTGATCGTGCAGGAACTGGCGGCGGCGACGCTGCCATTGCAATTGTCTGACTCACCAAAGTCGGCGCTGACCGCGATACTGGAGATCGCGAGTGCAAAATTCCCCGTATTGGCGAGTGTAATCGGCAGAGATGCACTCGTCCCCTGCAAGATTTCGTTGCCGAAAGGTAAATTTGTGACGGAGGTGCCCGCAATGGGCGCGGATCCAATACCTGTTAGGCCTATTGCCTGAGGACTGCCGGAGGCGTTGTCTGTAAATATGAGTGTGGCGCTCCGGTTGCCTTCTGCGGACGGCGTGAACGTCACATTGATTGTGCACGTTCCGTTCGGCGCGACCAAGGCTCCCGTGCAGGCGTCCGAGCTGGTGGTGAAGTCGCCGGCATTAGGTCCACCAATCGTCGCGGTGGAGATGGTAAGGTTATCCGTCCCGGAGTTGGTGATTGTCTCCGTCATGGGTGAACTTGCACTCCCGACGGATTCGGAGCCAAAAGAGAGCGAGGACGGAGATGGACTGGCCTGGGACGCCAGCGAGATTTTTGCCACAAAGTCATCGGGGCCGCCAAGGGTTGTGCCCCCTATTGGCCACAACCATGGGCCAGATGCGGAAGTGGGGGGTGGAACCAAGTTGCCTGGATATGCTTGCCCGGTTACGGGGTTGGTCAATTGGGTGCTGATCTGGCTGAAGTCCCCCTCGCGTTCATCCATGGACGGAACGGCCGCATCCTGAAAGTATCCGGGCGCGAGTTCGATAGATTCCTCGCAAAAGGTCTCTGCTCCCTCGTAGTTCGGCAGCGGAACCAATGTAAGTAGGTTCTGGTAGGCGGTGGGTGTCATCTGGCCCCAAACATAGCCAGGCACATTAACGTTCGTATAGATCGAAGTGAAGGGAACATACCCAATCGGAAAGGGGAGGCAATTCATAATCCCCGTCGGCTGGAGAGCTTGCGCTGTCGTTGGAAAGCTGGACGAATACGTATAACCAGCTACATAAGCATTGCCGGCGGAATCGACTCCGATGCCCGTAGCATAATCGTCTTGAGTACCGCCCAGATAGGTAGATGACACCAGCGCTGAACCGGCAGAATTGAGCTCTGATACATACACATCCGTACCGTAATATCCGCCCTGGTTCGCTGTCTGAAAGGCATTCACAGTGGGGAAATTGGTGGAACTCGTCGTGCCCGTTACAAATGCTTCGTCAGCAGAATCCAAAGCAATGGCCGAAGCGTAGTCAAAACCACTGCCCCCCAAATAAGTCGAGTAAATCAAGGCTGAGCCGGCCGCGTTAAGCTTTGATACATAGCCACTCGCAGCGAAACCATAAAGATCCGCTCCCGTGCTTGGAAATGTGGTTAGAAAGGACCCGGAAACTGTTGGAAAGCTTGGACCGGTTTCGCCTGCCAAATAAGCGTTGCCTGACGCATCGACGGCAATCCCACCCACGTAGGTAAAATTGGGCCCGCCTAAAAGAGTGGAATACACCAGTGACCCTGTCGGGCTGAGTTTTGCCACAAAAGTAGAATCATAATAGATGATGTTATTGTCATAGCAGGGCAAGCCGTCGATGTCGGGACAATTTGTAGGCGGAATCTGCGGAACGGTCTGAAAGGCTCCATCAGTAGTCGGGAAATTCCCTCCGTTAAAAGCAGGACCCACGATCTCGCTGGGCCAGAAGTAGGAGGAGGTATTTCCGGCAACGTAGGCATTACCCGCTGAATCGGCGACGATACCTTGCCCGACGTCATTGCCCAAGCCGCCCAGGTACGTCGCGTAGATCATCCCAGAACCGGTAGCATTCAGTTTCATCACAAATGAGGTTTCACAGCCCCTAGAGGATTCCAGGCAAGGCGGCGGAGCAGGGTATCCGGCTGGTATGCTGTTCGCAGGAGGCTCAACAAAATAGGCGGTCATCGGGGGGGTGGGTTCAAAAGCACCCAGAGTTGTGGAAATAGCATTACCAGAACTGATGGCGCCCGTCAAACAGGCATTGCCACTGGGATCGACGGCAA
>JASHTO010000216.1 GCA_030040515.1 Terriglobia bacterium | reverse complement strand
TCTAACCTGTTGCGGATCGCGAATCACGATTTCCGCCCTGCCTTGGTAGGAGACCACATCACCCCGAATCTCCACTCGCCTGCCTTGTAACGATCCCAGATCGCCAAATTTGCTCTTGTCGGTTGCGAAGATCACACTGGAAAAAGGGCAGGAATGATAATCCTGGCAGAAATCCAGAAAGGTATTGCCCGTGCGCGCGGCGTAAACCCGCAGGACAAGCCCGGAAACGCACCCCCTTGAACCCACCAGCGGACCGGCGTTGCGAATATCCACACGGGGCGACGGAGTGGAGGAAGCGGAGGCTTGAGCTGTGGCATAATCTGCACCAAGAGGCTGTCTCGTAATGGGGTCGGCAGGAATCGAGGCAGGCTTTCGCCCAAACCGCGTGCCCACCCCCAATCCCAGCACGAAGGCCAGAACCAGAAGTCCCGTAACCGCAAGGATCGGCCTTCGCTGCATCGCACCACATCCATCCGCGAACCTATGCTAGTATATCAAATGCCGAAAGTGCATGCCGCTGGCGTCGCACGATGGCATCGGCGATGGCTGTTGTAACCCCCAAGCAGGATCGTAGGGGCGGTTCGCAACCCGCCACCCGAAGGCTTTGGGCCGCAGGACGAGTCGCCCCTATGCGCCATTCGCCCAACAACCAAGTTGAGCGAATCACCCACCCATGTTAAATTAATATTCCCGATTGCGCTGGAGTGGCGGAATTGGCAGACGCAGCAGACTCAAAATCTGCCGCCGGTCACCCGGCGTGGGGGTTCAACTCCCCCCTCCAGCACCAATCTTACTGCCGTTCAATCAATAAGATACAAGCTGCTATTTTCGCGTGTGCCCTGTACGTGCCCGCCGCTCTTTCTTGAGACCCCAAGCTTTCCGCACATCCGCTTCCAGCTGCTCTTGCCGGGAACGGACCCACGGCGCGTAATGCTTCTCCGTAATTCGCACGCTCTTGTGGCCGAGCAAGATCGAGACGCGATCCAGGGGGACGCCCGCGAGCAGCAACTCCACAGCAAACGTGTCGCGAAAACGGTGGGCGTGACCGTTCGGTACGCCCGCTAATGAGAAGAGCCTGTGCAACGGCCGCCACCAAATGCTACCTGCTAGGCCTTTGGGTGCGGATTTCCCTGTCCAGAAGTAATATGCCCCATCCTTGGGAAGAGCAGCAAGAGCCTCGACGACTTCAGGAGGAAGAGGGCAGTAGACCGCCGTGCCGGTCTTTGCAGTATAGAGCAGGAGCTTGTCCTCAGTGATGCGATCACGGGACAGCGTAGCAGCATCCGTGAAGCGGAGGCCACTATGACGCAGCAGCAATACAAGAGCGCGCAACCGAACGGCGTTACGCTTGTCGGGATAATGGTTACACGCGGCTGTGATTCGCCCCATTTCTTCTTCGCTAAACGGTAGGGTTGGAGATTCCGTGACCTTTGGAGGTTTAAGTTTCGCCGCCGGATTCGAGTTCGTCCAATCGCTGTCGTAAGCGAATCGAAAGAATGCGCGGAGGTGTTCGAATTTCTTCTTTGCGGATAGGTTCTTGTTGGACCATGAGGCGCGAAATTTCCGCACCCAGTCAGGATTGAATTCCGAAATGAACGTTAGACCGTGCTCGCCCGCGAATGCTCGCAGTTGCCGGAAAAGCAGATCATATTTGTAAAGTGTAGCGTCTCGCAGGTTACGTGCCTTGGCATCCTCGATGAAGTTCTCGGCTGCCTCCTGAATAGTAGTGGTTTTACCGCCATCGGCAAAACCCTGCACCTCCCACTCCCGAGCCCTGCGCTGGGCTACTTCCCAGTTTCGTGTGCCTACTGGTCGCCGCAAACGCGGACCGTCAAGCCGCCAATCCATCCAGATCGGGCATCGGCACTTTAGGTATTTACGCCCTTTGTGCCGGTGAGGGCAAGACGCAACGTGCCTCCGCCAAAGATTAAGCATTGAAAACTCCTGTGCTTGGTTCTGGTCCGAAAAAGCGGCTTTCCGGCCAGCTGTTCGCTGGCGGTCACGGCAACACCCTATTCCCGCACACTATCGTTTCACGCCCACCATCGCACGCTTTTGTGAAGGTACCCACGATGCTGTCCTATAGCCGTTGTCAGCATTGCTGAGTCTCCGATGGACACGTTCCAAGACAGATTCAGGTATTCGGAGAGTCACATATCTTTCCCCGATCACCATGACGCCTGGCTCCTGGCGAAATATGCGCCGCACAGAATCTCGGCTCAGGCTCCACAGCTTTGCCACATCGGTGACGCTGAAGTGTCGCTCGCCGTGTGGCACCACAGGAAGCGGTGAGGGCTCCTGATGCGATTGCCTCTCTCGCATTTCAGCTTGCCGCTCTTCAAGTGTGCTCAACCGTCCCATATACTCGATTCACCCTATCTGCCAAAGTCATAACCCGTAGTTGATCTCCGGCATGTTCACTGACCATCTTCCCTTCATGTCTCTCCAACGCACGGTCGGATGACGAACCTGCTCGCCATCCAGAAAATGAAACGGATTCATTCCCGACTGAGACGCGGACACGTATTCTTTTACTCGTCGTAGACCGGTTCGGCGGAAACCTGGTGAGGCGGTTTTGTAGAATCCCCTACAACCTGTTTAAATCAGTTCCATTTTCGTGTCAAACGAGCCTGTGCAGAGGGTGTCTGGGACATGTAAACTGCGCGAGTTCAAATGGGAGCGACACGTTTCCGGGTTGCCTAGGAGCCGGAGCATTCAAAATAAAACCCTGGAGAGGAAGGGCAGCTCGAAGGTTCAATAAGGCCCGACCAACAATTTTATAACCATATGCCAAACCAACCAGTTACAGAGACTGGGATCGCTCCCTATGCTGATCTTTTCTTGCGCATTCGTTCCCAAACATTTTGCACTTTGCGGACACGCTTGCGGACTCGAACTTTGCCGTTAGCTTCTTCCTGGCCCCGTTCTCCGCAGGGGAAAACGCTTGGTGCTCACAAACGTCGACCCGTGAAAAAAAGTTGGCAAACCGATTGCTGCCGTTCGGTCAACTGCCCAAGCGGGCTTTCTTGCCTGCTTCGCGCACTGGTGACGCACGTCGTTGGGGACGCGGCATGAATCTGATTAGGCCCCAGCACCCGCCGCCCACGAACGGAGGCCGGAAGTTGCCAACCGGGCGCGTGGTGAGTGTAGCAAACTATCCACCTCGGCCTTCAACCGGACCATGGCCGCCGCATGAAGTTGCGACACTCGCGATGCGTCGACCTTCATACGATTGGCAATTTCCTGCATCGTCAGTCCGCGATAGTAGTAGAGGGTGACGATCTGCCGGTCGCGGTCCCCCAGTTGGGTAAGCGCGCGAGCGAGAGCTTCTCGCTGTTCGCGAAGATAGGCCAAGTTGAACGGGTTAGGACCCTGGCCCGCTAGAAGTGCCGGGTCACCGGACGTCGGCACAGAGACTGGCGCCGCGGAAAGGGCGCGCGTACCACAGTCAATCCCCGCACTCTGAATCGCGTTCACCTCGCGGTGCCATTGCGCAAGGTCCAGCCCCAGCCCTGCGGCCATCTCCTCGTCCTTGGCGGCGCGGCCGAATTTGGCCTCCAGTGCTCGATAGTGCTTTTCGAAGTTTTGTGCTTGCGCCGTATGTCTCGGGGCACTGGATCGGCGCTGCGGAGACCGTCCAGAATGCTCCCGCGAATTCGGTGCCGCGCGTAGCTCGCGAATTTCACCCGCTTACGGGGATTGAACTTGGCCACGGCATCAACTAACCCCAACACGCCATCGAAGACCAGATCGTCGACTTCCACGTGGGCGGGCAGGCGTCTGCGGATCTTCAGCGCCACCTGCTTCACCATGGGAAGCATCGCCATTACCAGACTCTCCCTGTCTTCGACGGGGCCTTCCTCGTGCCGCGGCTTGGGGCACATGACTGGTGCCTGAGGATCCGGATGCATTGTTCGCGGCCGGCGGAGGGCGGGGGCAGCGGTCGGACTACTGGATGGGTGAAAGGTTGAGACGAACTGAGTTGCCATGGGAACCTCGCACAATTTCGATTGGAGCCGGAGGCGCTTAATGCTTATGAGCTGGCGTCTCACGACTGGTGCTTGGCGGCAACAATTCACGGTCAGTGTGAAGCCTTGGG
>JASHTO010000215.1 GCA_030040515.1 Terriglobia bacterium | reverse complement strand
CGCCGCGTATAAAAATAATTTACTCCGCCGGCGCCAGGTCTCCACCCATATTCACTTCATGCTTCTTGGAGAAGCGCTGCGCCAGGCGATCAAACCAGAGATAAATAACCGGAGTTGTGTAGAGCGTCAGGAGCTGGCTGAGCAGGAGTCCACCCACCATAGTGATGCCCAGCGGGCGCCGAAGCTCTGACCCCATGCCCGTGCCGAGCGCCAGGGGAACGCCGCCCAGCAATGCCGCCATGGTGGTCATCATGATGGGCCGGAAGCGCAGCAGGCAGGCTTGGTAAATGGCATTGACGGGCGTCATTCCTTCTTTGCGTTCCGCCTCCAGAGCGAAATCGATCATCATGATGCCGTTTTTCTTCACAATCCCGATGAGCAACACGAGACCTATGAGGGCGATCACGCTGAAATCCGTCTTTACGATCATCAGTGACAGCAGTGCGCCCACACCGGCGGAAGGCAGCGTGGAAAGGATGGTAATGGGGTGAATGTAGCTCTCGTACAAAACCCCCAAAACGATATAAACGGTAACCAGCGCCGCAAGAATCAGCAGCGGCTCATTGGAAAGCGAGGCCAGAAACGAGGCCGCAGTTCCCTGAAAAGCCGCCTCAACCGCGGGAGGCATGCGACTTTCGGCTTTGACCTTGTTTACAGCCTCAATGGCGTCTCCCAGCGAGGCTCCGGGCGCCAGGTTGAAAGAGAGCGTAACTACCGGGAACTGGCCCTGATGATTCACAGTGAGAGGAACGTTGGTATCAACCGCATGTGCGATGGTACCCAACGGGACTTGTCCGCCATTGGGATAAGGCGTGGTCGAGGAAATCTGTGTTCCGCCAAAGGCATTATCCGAGGCAATGGTGCTGGAGAGCCCGGAGGAGGTTGTGGAATTGGAAAGACTGGTGGTGGCGGCGGTCAGTGAACTGGTGGGGCCATATAATTGCGTTGCCGCCGACCCTCCGGACACCAATCCCGTGGAACCCGTTGAACTCCCCATATTCGTGCGAATGAACAAATCGCGCAGGTCGAGAGGGTTCCGGCGGTAATCCGGATCCACTTCCAGAACCACGTGGTATTGGTTCAATTGGGTATAAATGGTTGAGACTTCGCGCTGCCCGTAGGCGTCGTAGAGCGTCTGGTCGATGGTGGAAGGAGAAATGCCGAAGCGGTAGGCCGTGCTTCGGTCGAAGATGAGCCGGGTGCTCAGCCCGCCCACCTCCTGGTCGCTCGCCACGTCGCGCAACATGGGTGATTCCTTCAACCTTTCCACCATACGGGGGGCAAAGTCATAGAGTTCATCGGCATTGGGATCTTCGAGAGTGTACTGGAACTCCGTCCGGCTGACGCGGTCTTCCACGGTGATGTCCTGCACGGGCTGCATGAACAAGGTGATTCCCGGAACTTGCGCCAGCTCCGGCTGCAGGCGGCGAATGACATCCGTGGCACTGATCTTGCGTTCATCGATCGGCTTCAGGTTGATCAGGATTCGCCCGCTGTTCAGCGTGGTGTTGGTGCCATCGATCCCGATGAATGAAGACAGGCTCTCCACGGCGGGGTCTTGCAGAATGATTTTGTCCAGTTGTTGCTGCAACGAGGACATTTCGGGGAAAGAAACCGTCTCTGCGGCTTCCGAGATACCCTGAATGACACCCGTATCCTGAATCGGGAAGAAACCCTTGGGAATGTAAATATAGAGAACGATGGTGAGCACGAGAGTTGCCAGGGCCACCAATAAAGTCTCCGTTTGGTGGCGCAGGATCACCTGCAGAGTGCGGTCATAAAAATCAATGACGGTCTTCCAGCCGGCTTCAGTGACGCGATAGAAGCGCGACTGCTCGGCTTCGGGAGAATGTTTCAGCAGCTTCGAACACATCATGGGGGTGAGGGTCAAGGAGACGACCGCGGAAACCAGGATGGTGACCGCCAGGGTCACGGCGAATTCCCGGAAAAGCCGTCCCACGATGTCGCCCATGAACAGAAGCGGGATGAGCACCGCAATCAGCGAAAACGTCAGCGAAACGATGGTGAAGCCAATCTGCGCAGACCCTTTCAGGGCCGCCTGGAGCGCCGACTCCCCCTCCTCAATGTAGCGGCTGATGTTTTCGATCATCACAATGGCGTCATCCACCACGAAACCCGTGGATATCGTCAAGGCCATCAAGCTCAGGTTGTTCAGGCTGTAACCCAGCATGTACATCACTCCGAAGGTCCCCACCAGGGAGAGAGGCACGGCGATGCTGGGAATGACCGTAGCGGCCAGGTTGCGCAGGAACAGAAATATCACCATCACCACCAGCGCGACGGTGAGCATCAACTCGAACTCCACGTCGTGAACGGAAGCGCGAATGGTGGTGGTGCGGTCGGTAAGGACGGTCACCTTGACGGAAGTAGGCAGCGACTTCATGAGTTGGTCGAGCAGGACCTTGATGCGGTCCACCACCGCGATGACGTTGGCCCCCGGCTGGCGCTGGATGTTGACGATTACGGCCGGGTTGTCGTTCATCCACGCGGCCTGGTTGATATTCTCAACGCTGTCCTCCACTTTGGCCACATCGGTTAAATTCACGGGGGAACCGTTGCGGTAAGCCACGATCAGCGGTCGGTAATCCGCGCTCGAAATCAACTGGTCGTTCGCGCCGATTTGGTAGGATTGGTGCGGGCCGTCAAAGCTTCCCTTGGCCTGGTCCACATTGGCGGAGACGATGGCGTTGCGCAAATCCTCCAGGTTGAGGCCGTAAGAGGCCATCAGGGTGGGGTTGGCCAGAATCCGCACAGCAGGCTTCTGCCCGCCGCTGATGCTCACCAGTCCGACCCCGGGCAATTGCGAAATTTTGGGCGCCAGGCGGGTGTCCGCCAGGTCTTCAACCTTCGGCAAGGGCAGCGTATCCGAGCTGAGCGCCAGAGTGAGCACAGGCGCGTCGGCCGGATTGCTCTTGCTGTAAATGGGCGGAGTGGGGAGGTCGGGCGGAAGGTAGGTTCCCGCGGCATTGATGGATTCCTGCACTTCCTGTTCGGCGACGTCGATGTTCAGGCTCAGGTTAAACTGAAGGGTGATGATGGAGCTGCCGCTCGAGCTCGTCGAGGTCATCTGCTGGAGCCCCGGAACCTGTCCGAACTGGCGCTCGAGCGGAGCGGTAACCGAAGACGCCATCACATCCGGGCTGGCCCCGGGATAAAAGGTAATAACCTGAATGGTGGGATAGTCCACCTCCGGCAGCGCGGACACCGGCAACTGTTCAAACGCCACAGCGCCCGCCAGCAGGATGGCAACCATCAAAAGCGAGGTTGCGATCGGCCGAAGGATAAAGATGCGGGACGGACTCATTAGTTTCCAAATCCCCTGGCCGGCCGGGGCCAATTCTCTGACCAACGGCGGGCAGATAAAAATCCCAAAAACCAAAGCGCAAAAGTCAAATCGCGGGCCA
>JASHTO010000214.1 GCA_030040515.1 Terriglobia bacterium | reverse complement strand
CGGAATTGGGCATGGTGACCTTTTAGTTGACGGTTCGCAGTTGTCGGTTCTCAGGCAGATCGAGAGACAGAATCTCTGCGTTGTACTGAAAACTGATGACCGCCAACCGACGACTGCTTGTAGAATTCTATCACGGCTGTACGCCAGAAGCGGCGGCGGGAGCGGCTCCCAGCGCCTGCGCAACCTCCACGGCCAGGGCATAGCGTCCAAACGGCGCTGTGATTTGCACGCCCTGAACCAGGGGTTGCACGGCCCCCAGCGTTTCCTGCGCGATCTTCACTCCTTCCTGCCGCGCCCGCTCACCCGAATCCGCGGCGCGCATCCGCTCCATGACCTGCGGCGGGACGGAGACCCCCGGCACTTCATTGTTCATAAACTCGGCATTACGAAAGCTGGTCAGAGGACAGATTCCGGCAATAACCGGGATGTCCGGAGCGAAGGCGCGCACTCTCTCCAGGCATTTCCCCAGTTGCTCCGCCTGAAAGATGGGTTGAGTCACGGCGAAATCCGCGCCCGCTTCCACCTTGGACTTGAAACGCTGTAGCTCCTCATCCCAATTCACCGCGGAGGGGTTGATGGCCGTCCCCACCAGGAACGCCGTCTGCACGCCCAAAGGATTTGCGCCCACATCCAAGCCCTGATTCAGGTTGCTCACCAGATTGACGAGGCCAATGGCATCGACCTCGAACGCGCCGGCTTCGAGCGCCGTCGAGTATTGGGGAGCGTCGCGCGTCAACGCCAGCAGGTTGCGCAGGCCCAAGGCGTGCGCCCCGAGCAAATCCGATTGAATGGTCAGCACGCTGCGGTCGCGCGAACTGTAGTGGAGCAGAACCTCAATGCCGGCGCGCTGCTGAAGGAGCACGGCCAGCGTGAGCGCACTCATGCGCGCCGTGGCGCCGGATCCATCGGGAATGTTCACCGCGTCAATCCCATGCTCGCGCAGGTATTGCGCTCCCTCCACCTCCTTGGCGGCATCGCATCCCTTGGGAGGAACCACCTCCACCAGAATTGCGAACTCGCGGTTCGCCAGCTTGGCCGCCAGGCGCGAACGGTTAGGCGCAGGGACCATCGGCAGCGTGTGGCTGGGCTGCGCAGCGACTTCCACTGCCGCGCGTGCCCGTTGGGGGTTGGAGGAGCGCACGGCAGCCTTGATGGCCTTGATGTGTTCGGGGGTTGTGCCGCAGCATCCGCCCACCAGGCGCGCGCCGGTCTGAATGAATCGCCGCGCGTAGCCCGCCATGTATTCCGGCGAGCAGAGATAGACGCTGCGGCCTTCCACAGTGCGCGGCATTCCGGCATTGGGCTGGGCGGAGAGTTTCTTCTCCGTCACCGCGGCCATGCGCTCGAGAGTTTCCTGCACAGCCGCCGGGCCGACGCTGCAATTTACGCCGATCAGGTCCGCCCCCCAGTCGTCGAGGGCGCGCGCAAAATCCTCAGGGCGAGTTCCGGTGGGAGTGCTGCCGTCGGCCTGGACGGTCATCTGCACGACGATGGGAAGCCGGCAAACCTCCCGCGCCGCCCGCAGGGCCTGGTGAGCTTCGTTCAGATCGATCATCGTTTCAATGACCATGATGTCCACACCGGCTTCAACGAGCGCGGCGATCTGCTCGCGAAAGGCGGTGAACGCCTCCGCCGGGGAGGTAAGACCCAGCGGCTCCAGACGCGTACCCAGCGGACCTACTGCGCCGGCGACGTAAAGCTGATCGCCGGCAATTTCTCTCGCCAGGCGAACGCCTGCCATATTGATTTCGCGCACTTTACCCGCCAGGCCGAACGCATGAAGGCGGAATTTATTAGCGCCGAAAGTGTTTGTCTCAATCAGTTCGGCACCAGCCTTGGCGTATCCCAGATGCACTTCTTTGACAAGCTGCGGCGTGGTCACATTCAATTCGTCGTAGCAGCGGTGCAAGGGGATGCCCTTCGAATACAGCATCGTCCCCATGGCGCCGTCGCACACTAGCGGCCCCTTCTCAATTCTCTCGAGGAAAGGTTCACGCATTCTTTCCCTAATCTAGCACAAGTGCAGGTGACCGGGACGGAGCGTGGACGATTAGGTCGCACTTTTAATTGCGCTTCTTATCGAGGTGAAGGATGGGAAGAGGGAGAAATTTCGAGCGCCATCACCAGCGCGTCTTCAGCAGGGTTTCGATAATAGTTGGAGCGTGTGTAATCCAAGCGGGATCCCACCGATGCATAAAAGACGCGCGCCGGTTGGTTGGACGGGCGGACTTCAAGATAAAGGGTCTTCGCCCCTGATTCCCGAAGCCTGAGAATCACGCTCCCGAGCAGCACGCTCGCCACCCCCTTGCGCTGATGGGAGGGGTGGACGGCGAGGTTGCGCAATTCGGCTTCGTCCAGCACTTGATGAAAGGCCGCGAAGCCTGCAACCTCCAGTGCATTCGAAAGTTCGAGCTCCGCGACAAGAATTACTGCGCCGGGTTCGCGGGCCAATCCGAGATAATCCTCCGGCTTCCACTGTGCAGCCTGAGGGCACTGCTGCTGGATCGCATGAATCGCCGCGACATCGTCGCCGGCGAATGATCGAATGCGCATACCCGGCCTGGTCCAAATCTCAAGTTTTGGTTCTTGTTCCCTTTAGTCTTTCCAGTTGATTTCCGCGTCCGGGCGGCGAATGTAATAGGCGTCAAGTCCCGCGTCCGACGGACGCAGGCCGGAGAGAGCCCCTCTGCGCGCGATCTCAGCAATGGCGTCCACCAGCGTGCCTTCAACGCTCCGCCACTCGAGGGCAGGGGGCAAGGTACTGCGCAA
>JASHTO010000213.1 GCA_030040515.1 Terriglobia bacterium | reverse complement strand
CTGCTCACTCCCCCTCTCCATGACCAATTCAAGTTCCTGATGTTTGTTCTGGCGGTGGCGGTGAGCGCCACAGGCGGAGTGTTGCCAGGGATTGCCGCCACGGTGCTCAGCGCAGTTGCGGCGGACATCTTCCTGCTGCCTCCCCTGCACTCGCTCATTCTCTCCGATCCCGGCGATCTGACCCGGCTGATTCTGTTCTGCGGCTTTGGGCTGGGGGTGACCTGGGTCGCCGACCGCTTCCGCCATTACGATGAGTCGGTTCGCATCGCGGCGGCGATTGTGGAATCGTCTGCGGACAGCATCGTTCGGGAGGATCTGGAGGGCACCGTCCTGAGCTGGAACAAGTCCGCCGAGCACATTTACGGCTATCCGGCAAAGGAAGCGATCAGCCGCCCGGCCATGCTCATTGTTCCACCCAGCCGGCAGGAGGAGATGCAGCAATTGATCGCGCGCGTGCATAAGGGCATTTCCATTTCCAGCCATGAAACCGTGCGCACGCGCAAGGACGGCACGCTGATCGACGTGGCGCTCACACTGTCACCCGTTGAGAACGGCAAAGGAAAGGTCGTGGGAGTTTCGAGCATCGCGCGCGACATCACCGAACACAAGCGCGCGGAGGAAGCGCTGCGGCAGTCTCTCACCATTCTGGAAGGTCAGGCGCGGCAACTGAAGCTCCTGGCGGAAATGGGAGAGCTGCTGCAAGTCAGTTCCGACCCCGCCGACGCCTACGCGGTCACGGCACGCTTCGCGCAGCAGCTTCTTCCCGGAAGTTCGGGCGCGCTTTTTGTTCAGTCCGCATCACGTGGAACCATGGAGGTTACCCTCCGCTGGGGCACCGCGCGAGCGAGCGAGATGGACTTCGTAGGCAGCGAGGAGTGCTGGGGGCTTCGAACGGGACGCGTGCACCAGGTGGAAGTTCCTGAACTCGGGCTGCTCTGCCGGCATTTGCCGGATCCCACGCCTCCGTGGTTTCTCTGCGCGCCCATGATTGCCCGGGGCGAGACGCTGGGCCTGCTTCACATGTGGATGGGCGCGGACGATCGCAGCACAAGAGAACACCTGGTGGCGCATTCTCTGGATTTAAGCTGGCCGGCACGGACCATGGCCGAACGCCTGGCCCTGACTTTGGCCGACATGAAGCTGCGCGCAGCTCTCCGCACCCAGTCCATCTGCGACCCGCTCACGGGCTGGTACAACCGCCGCCATATGGAGGAAGCGCTCGAACGTGACATTTGCCGGGCCACTCGCAGCGGGCGCCCTCTTTCACTGCTGATGCTCGATATCGACAATTTCAAGGAATTCAATGATGCCTTCGGACACGAAGCGGGCGATGTGGCACTTCAGAATTTGTGTCGCATGCTCAAAGGGTTGATTCGAAGTGAAGACGTCGCATGTCGCTACGGAGGTGATGAGTTCCTCCTCATCCTTCCCGACTCTTCCGCCGAGTTTGCCCTGCAACGCGCGGAAGAGATGCGCATCGCCGTAGGCCAATCCACGCTGCAATACCAAAGCCGCTGGCTGAAGCCCATGAATTTGTCGTACGGAATCGCTACCTTCCCCGACGATGGCCGGACCTTACCGGAACTGCTGCGCGCGGCCGATTATGCCCTCCTCCGCGGGAAGACTCCGCGCCGCGACCGCATTCGGACGCGCGGCGAAGCCTCCGAGCCCACCACCAAATACTGAACTCACGCGCGAGACAGCGCGCCAACCGGAACTACTTTCTTCCCAGCAGGCGGACGCGCGCGATGAAGGAGCGCCCCTGCGCCCCCGAGTAGGCGAGAAAATCCGGCGAATCGACATTGGAATTCACCGTCGAGTAATTCCCGCGGTCCGTGATGTTGTCAACACCGGCGCGCAACGCCCATTGGAATCCAAAAACCGTGAAGCGGCGCTCCAAGCTGACGTCGAGCGAGAAGTAGGTGGGGAAACGTTCCGAATACGGTCCGCCCACAATCTGCTCGGAGTCGTTCATGAGCGTGAACGGGTAGCCGGTGCGCCAGTCGAGGGTATAGGCGGCGTCGATCTTGTGGGTCAGAGGCAGGAATGCGTGGGACAAAACACGATTGGGTGCGTCCCAGGGCAAGGGGCCGCCCGCCTGCGGGCTGAAGAGCACATTGTCGAGATTGTAAGTGAAGTCGGAGTTGGTAAGCGCGCGTGAGCGAGTGTAGGCAACGAACACTTCGTGATTCTGCTTGAAAACATGCCGGAACGTGGCGCTTGCCGATTCGTAGCGGTCCTGGCGGCCATTGGTGAGAACGAAATTCCCGGAAAATGGGCCGGTGGGCGAATAAGAGGCGCCAGGATTGATGAAGCTCCAGATGTCGCGCTCGCGGCGGTCCATTAATTCAAGCTTCAGGTAAGTGGTGCGCGGAAGTTTCTGCTCGAGCGCGACGCTGGCGTTATCCGCGATGGAAAAATGCAGTTGACTGGGATTGATGGTGAAGGTGCTGAGCACGGGCGGCATAATCAGAAAAGTTCCGGTGGGGTCATAGAAGGAGTCCATCCGCGTGCCGGTGAGCGAGCGCGTGAGAATATTCAGGTTGCTCGGGTCG
>JASHTO010000212.1 GCA_030040515.1 Terriglobia bacterium | reverse complement strand
GGCGCATCAGCAACGCGGGCAGCATTTTGTCGCTGCCCCGGTGTTTGGCCGGCCGGAGGCCGCGCAAACCGCGCGTCTGCTGGTGATCGCCGCCGGCGTATCGGAAGCAATCGATCGTTGCCGCCCCGCACTCGAGGCCATCGGCCGAAAGCTCGTTGTGCTTGGCCGTGATCCGACGGCCGCCAATACTTTCAAACTGGCAGGCAATTTCCTGATTGCGTCCATGCTCGAAGCCCTGGGTGAATCCTTCGCTCTTCTGCGAAAATCCGGGGTTGACCCCGCGATGTTTCTGGAGGTCATGGCCGGTACGTTCTTTCAGTCGCCCATTTACGAAAACTACGGCAAAATCATTGCCGGGCAGCGCTACGAGCCCGCAGGATTCAAACTGCGTTTGGGATTGAAGGACGTTCGATTGATTTTAGCGGCAGCGGAAGACGCAGCGGCGCCCATGCCCATCGCCAGCCTGATTCGCGATAATCTCTTGAGCGGCATCGCGCAGGGGATGGCAGACCTGGACTGGTCCGCCGTGGCGCGAGTCGCGGCGTTGAAGTCCGGACTAAAGAGCTGAAGAAATTTGCCAGGAGGCTGAGACGAAGCGATCCGTCATTCAGACCCGTGAATGAGCCGGGGCGGCAGCAGGTTCCGAGAAAACGTAATTGTCGTCGGTTTCCTTGCGAAGTTCTTCAATGCGGTCGCGCAGTTGCCTTTCGAGCGAGGCACGCGAGGGATCGCCATGGAGATTGTGAATTTCGCCGGGGTCTTCCTGCAAATCGTATAATTCAAATTCCTCCGGGGCCTCGTAATAGTGGATCAGCTTGTACCGCTCGGTACGCACGCCGCGGTGTTTCCGGACATTGTGCGGGCCCGGATACTCGTAGTACTCGTACAACCAATCCTTTCGCCAGGACGTGGACTCCTCTCCTTTGAGTAAGGGAACCAGACTCTGACCTTGAATCCACTCCGGTACATCTACACCCGCGAGTTCGAGGAAAGTGGGCGCAAGGTCATTGATCAGGGCCATTTTCTTACAGGTTGAACCGGCGCGAATCATCTTCGGATATCGAACCAGCAGGGGAATGCGAATCGAGGGTTCGTGCATCAGCCGTTTGTCGTACATCCGCCATTCGCCCAGGAAGAAGCCGTGATCGGAGCTGAAGAGAATCACCGTGTCATCAAGCTGCCCGAGGTCGGTGAGCGCCTGAAAAACCTTGCCGACGTTATCGTCCGTATCCACCACGCCGGCGTAATAGTCCTTTACGATTTCTTCGAGCGACCTCGCGCAATTGCCGGCAGTCCCGCTACGTTGGGCGTAAGGGCCGCCGATTTTATTGTCCGTATTGGCGAAGGCGCGCGGCTTCCCGGGATAGCCCTTCAAGTCATCGTCAAAGGTGGAGGGCTTGGGAATGCTTACACCATCGTACAAATCCAGATGGCGCCGCGGCCGGAAGAAAGGAGCGTGGGGGGCCTGAAACCACAGGCAAAGGCAAAAAGGCTTCTGGCGCTTCTGCCTCATCCATTCAATAGCCCGATCTGTAACCAGATCGTCCACATAACCCTCGAAAGTCTGGGGCGGCTTTACTTTTCCATCCGCTCCTTCATCGATGACCGGCCAGAAATAGTCTGTCGCCGCGCCCGGAAAGCCGAAGTAATAGTTCCAATTGCGCTCGCCAATGGCCGGAATGTGGGATTTTCCCAGTAAAGCCACGTCATAGCCCGCGTCCCGCAACATCTCCGTAAAGAGCGGGACTTCCCGGGGAATGACCCTGCCTTTGTTGTCGACGCATCCGGTGCTGTGCGTATAAAGTCCGGTCAAAGCGACGGACCGGGCGGGAAGGCAGAGCGCATTTACGCTGAAAGAATTCGGGAACTGAATTCCTTCGCGCCCAATGCGGTCAAAATTCGGGGTTTGAACGATCGCATTTCCGTTGAGGCTGAGCGCATCCGACCGATGGCCTTCTCCCAGCAGGAAGACGAAGTTGGGGCGTGGCGATTCGGCCGCGCCGCCGTGGCCGGAATTCAATCCCATGGCACCCATCATGCCAATGCCCGTCTTCAAGAATGACCGGCGAGATGCTCTATCACTTCTTTGTTCCATAGTGGTTGTCATTCTACCATGGTGGTTTTGATTTCAAGAAGAAGGCATGGAAATCGCTCGCTATCCTAAAGCATCCAGCCCTGCAACAATTCCAGGCGAATCGCATCATTGCAATTGATGATAAAGTGGTTTCGGCAAGGGGGCCAAAAGAGCGCCGGTGCCGAGTTGGATCATTCAGCGCTTGCATCGAGTAAGGTGATGGCGGCTCGTGAATCCGTGAGGTGAAGAGGAGGCAGGCTTTGAAAGCGATACGCGTTCATGAATTTGGCGGTCCGGAAGTTTTGAAGCTGGAAGATGTGCCCGAGCCCAAAGCCGGTGCCGGGCAGGTGGTGGTGGAGGTGAAAGCGGCGGGAGTGAATCCGTATGATACTTACCTGCGCCAGGGAACGTATGCCATCAAGCCGGATCTTCCCTACACGCCGGGGAGCGACGCCGC
>JASHTO010000211.1 GCA_030040515.1 Terriglobia bacterium | reverse complement strand
AGCGAGAAGCTGTTGCTGGTGCTGCGGTTGCCGTTGGCGAAGATTTCCTGGTTGCCCAGGCCGGCGTTGGCGCCCCCGCCCTCCAGAAAATCCGCGTGAACGCCCGGAGTCAGAATCGCCAATTGCGTAAAACTGCCCGTGCCGAGCGGGGTGTCCTGAATGGTCATCTGGTCCACCACATAGCCGTTGGTAGCGTCGGTCTGGTTCATGAGCGGGGTGGCCGTCACTTCAACTGTGGTGCTGACGGTTCCGACCTTCAGGCTGCCATTCACGGTCGTTGCGCGGTCGCTGGTCGCAAGAACCTGCGTGTGCGTCTCTGTTTCGAAGCCCGATTTGGTGAAGCTGACCGTGTAAGTTCCCACGGGGAGATTGGGAATCGAGTAAGTTCCTGTCGCACTCGTATGCACGACCACGTTGAGGTCGGTGCCGACGTTGTGGGCCTTTACCTCCGCATCCGTCACGGCGGCGCCCGAGGAATCAAGCACCGTGCCATTGATGGCTCCCACCGTAAGCTGCGCGCGCAGGGGCGTTTGCAGGCCGGCGAGCAGGATCACGGAGAGTGCGGCGGCCGTCCAGGGGCTCCGCAACGGGCTGAACATGCACTTCTTCATTGGTTTCATAAATCTCCTCGCATACCCGAAGGCGTTTGACTCATTTTCTGGACCCCAGCCCCGCGCTCAATGTCAGACCCAGTGACTCGCCAGTCAGTTTTTCGGATCAACTCTTAAGTGATAATTCCAACAGGTTACAGAACTTTTTCACCATTATGTCGGCCTTTTGAAAATAAAAAACCCACCCCGGCATAAAGTTCTTCCGGCGCGGTTCATCAAAACCACTTTTCACAACGATAAAGACAGCTTTGTGTACCTTTTCAGACTCTAAAGTGGAAGTTTCTACCACGAACCCGACGAAAAGTAAAGGCGGCCAAAAAATAGGTAGTGGGTCGGTTTGAATTCCGTAGGGGTAGGGCACCCGCAAGGGATGCCCCTACGCCGAAATTTCAAACTGACCCCCTAGAGCGTTTTCGGTCGATTTGTTGACAGACTGACATCGTACAAGACGGCTCTTTCTTAAAGAAAGAGCCATTCAGCGGCTTCGGAACTGTAAACACTTGAACTGAAAACGCTCTAGCAAAAATACGCAAAAATGGCGATTGGATTGTTGGCCAAGCCTAGGTGGTAGTTGTCAGCAGGAGGTAAAAAACCGGTGAAAGTGCTGTACCTTCGAATCAGGATTTGCGAATTTGCACAAGTGGACCGGCAGCCGGGCAGTGGTACAAACTGAAATTTGAGCATAGGGGCACCCCTCGCGGGTGCCCTTCCGGCATTGCCGAGCCGAAGGGCAGGGACGAGCCCTGCCCCTACGAAATCCGAATCGGCGCGCCTAAACCACCCTCTCGCACAGCATCACGCGCTCCTGATTGTCGACCTCGCGCAGGCGCACTTCGATGACCTCCGTATCGGAGGTTTGAATGACCCTTCCCACGTAGTTGGCCTGGATGGGCAGTTCGCGATGGCCGCGGTCGATGAGCACGCACAAATCCACGCGCTGCGGGCGGCCGTGGTCAAGCAGTGCCTCCAGCGCCGCGCGCGTGGTGCGGCCCGTGTAAAGCACGTCATCCACCAGAATGGCCGTTTTTCCCGCCACGCTGAATGACGGCGGCACTTCCTGCACCAGGGGCTTCTGCGCCACGGTTGAGAGGTCGTCACGATAAAAAGTGATGTCCAGCGTCTCGACGGGAGGGGCCGTCTTTTCGATTTCCATCATTTTCTTCGCCAGGCGCTCCGCCAGGGGAACTCCCCGCCGGCGAACTCCCACCAAAACCACATCCGCCAGACCGTTGTTGCGCTCCAGGATTTCATTCGCCAGGCGCACCAGCGTGCGGTCGATCTCCGAACTTGACATCAATTGCGCCTTCTCGCGGACCCCGGCAATTTTGGGTTTGCCCTGCGCGTTTTCCATGTCACGCTCCGAACCAAATTGGCAAGACGGGAGTCAAGTTTAAAGGGTAAAAGGCAAAGGTTAAAGGATAAAGTGTAAAGGGTAAAACACGATTGGGATTTCGGCGTTTCGAAAGAAAAAACCTCACACCACGGAGATCGCAGAGAAGCACAGAGGCTCACAGAGAAAATCTTCTCTGTGTCCCTCTGTGCCCTCTGTGGTGAGAGTCTACATTCTTCCGCTTTTCAACTCTTCCGGCCAGTTGGTAATCAGCACGGGGGGCTCGGCGGTGCTCAATTCGGGAGAACCATTGATTAGAAATTTGCTGCCGTCGGGGGCGGCCAAGGCGTAGGGCCCATTGGGCCCGGTGACCGTGGTCATCGTCATACTGAACAGCCGCTTGGGATTGCCCAACTCCACTGCGCCGCCGGCCTCGCGCACTTCAACCGCCATTAAATCGCTGCCGGCGTAGTAATACAATTCCTTGCCGTCGCCGCGCCATGCCGGTAAACCTCCTCCACCCGTCGACACCTGCCACTTCGCGCCGTCCCTGGGGAAGGGCGTAATGTAAATCTGATAGTTTCCGGTTTCATTTCCCATGTAGGCCACGAACTTGCCATCGGGGGAGAACGCCGGAACAACCGGGATAAAATTGTTCTGAACCAGCGGAAACGGCTTTCGATCGCCGAACAGCGGCAGAACCCAGATATCATGGTGCGGCCCCTGGGTGCGCATATAGGCCAGATACCGGCCATCAGAAGAGACGTCGATCGGATACTCGATTGTCCCGGGGGTATTCAGAATTGTCTCTTCCGCCCCCGCACCATTGGCCAGGCGGGCGTAAATGTGCGTCTCTCCCGCACGGGTCGATGCGTAATAAATTTTTGTACCATCCGGCGCCCACGTCGGCGTAGAGGCTGATCCGGAATCAAACGTCAGTCGCGTCCGGGTACCGCGCTCCAGATTCAGCAGCCAAATATCCGACTTGCTCGTAGCATCTTCGATTCCCACCGCCACTTGCTTGCCGTCGGGCGACACGCGCGGCCAGATGTACCGGGCTGGCGGACCCACCACGCTGAGCTGGTGTCCGCTGCGATCAACCAGCCGGAGTTGTGATCCAACGCCCGCCCCGCGGAAATAGAGCAATGTCCCGTTTTGCGAGACAGCAAACGTGCCGTGGTTGTGCTTAAGAAACGCCGCGGCTTGCTCGGCAATCGGCGCCGCTTCTCCGGCCAGCTCCCCGCGGCCTGAGTCAAATTTCTGCGCCATCAGATACCCACCGCGCACAAATACCAGATACCCCGAGGCATAGACGGCGTTCGAATAATTGGGAAACAAAAACCGGTGTTGCCTGGATTCGAGCGAGCCTAACGCGATCCCCGAATGATCGGATGTCTTGCTGTGGACAAAGAAAATGAAATGTCTTCCGTCCGGCAAGAACCAGGGCCATAAATGACTATCTTCCTGCCGTGATGCGTCCAGCTCCGAAGCTGCAACCGGAGTGCCGCCTTCTGCCGGGACGCGCAAGAGAGTGGGAGGATCACTCACTGAGAAAAGGATGGTGCCCTCCTGATTCCAGGAGCCACCCCGGCCATTCGGGGCATCACAGATGGTTTGCGCAGGTCCCCCCGACGCATCCAAGCGCATCAACTTGTTTTGTGCCCAGAAAGCAATTGACCGTGAGTCGGGCGACCAGAACGGGTCGGTGGCGTCCTCCGTGCCCTCCAGCGCCTGCGCGTCCAGCGAATCGAGTGGTCGCACCCAAAGTACCGGTGCTCCCGTTGAATCGGGCGCGACGACGGCCCAGCGACTGCCGTCAGGTGATAGGGCGCTGAATCCCGCTCGTCCATTTGGGTCCGCCTTGTCTGGAGGGGCCACGAAACTTCTCACCACTGCCGGTGGCGGCTTATGGCGCAAACGCCAATTACTGACCACCGTCGCCGCCCAAAGCACGAGTAGGATCGCAGCCAGAACCCACGCGGTTTTCCGTAGGGGCGGGCCTTGTGCCCGCCCCGGGGCAACCACAAGGGTTGCCCCTACGATAGAAACCCACTTCAGCGCGATGCCCACGTCGTGCGCGCTGGCGAATCGCTCCTCCGGGTCTTTGGCTAGGCACGTCGCCACCAGCGTGTCGAGCGCGGGCGGCGAGGCAGCCTGCACCGAACTGACCGGCGCGGGATCGTTTTCCAGGATCGCCGTCGCCACGCTCAACTGCGATTTCCCTGTGAATGCCCGCTTGCCGGTGGCCATCTCGTACAACACCGCGCCGAAAGCGAAGATGTCGGAGCGCGCGTCGGCCTCCTTGCCTTGCAACTGCTCGGGCGACATGTACTGCATCGTGCCCACAATGGAGCCCGCCGAGGTGAGGGGCGAATTCGTGGGGTTGGGGGAAGAAACGGTGAGTGCCGCGCTCAGTAACGGCGCGGCAGAGCCGGACGGCGATCCGGGCATCGCCGCTGCCGATGCCTTGGCCAGGCCGAAATCCAGCAGCTTGGCGCCGGACTTGGTCAGCATGATGTTGCCGGGCTTCAAGTCGCGATAGACCAGGCCTTGACGATGGGCCTTGTCGAGGGCGTCGGCCACCGCCGTGCCGATCTTCACGATGTCGTCGAGAGGCAGCGCGCCTTTGGCGAGGCGCGCTGCGAGCGTCTCGCCTTCCAGATACTCCATCACCAGATAATCGACGCCCTCTTGCGCTCCGACGTCGTACAGAACGCAGATGTGGGGATGCTGGAGAGCGGAGATAGTTTTCGCCTCGCGCTGGAAGCGCGCCTTGCGCTCCGGGTCGGCGGAAAGCTGCGCGGGCAGGACTTTGATGGCCACGGTGCGGTCCAGCCGCGTATCGCGCGCGCGGTACACCTCGCCCATTCCGCCTGCGCCTAACTTGTCCTGAATTTCATAGGGACCCAATTTCGTCCCGGAGGTAAGAGCCATGCGCCGCCTTCACCTGAGGATCGCAGGGATTCTACTATGGAAGCTTGAAGCTCGTTCAGCACATTTCGGAAAGTATCGCGCTGATTGAGAGGCTGACCCGACTAATTCCGCACCCTATGCGTCGTAGTCAAGGTTCCTGCCGGCAATCACAAATGGTCAACATGAAAGGCCTCAAGCAGATCAAAGCAGCGGGCGGCCTCCAACCATTTTGGCCGCGAAACGGCGGTGTCGAGCGAGAACGGGCTCGATGGAAAGGGTGCGAAGCTCGCGATTCTCCACAATCACATTCCCATCCACAATCAAAGTATGAACACGTGTGGGAGCACAGAGCACCAGTGCCGCGGCCACATCCTCCACGCCGCTGTAACCCGCATCACGCAGATCAAACAGGGCGATATCGGCGCGCTTGCCCGGGACAAGATTGCCAATGTCATCGCGGCCGAGGCAAGCGGCGCCTCCGAGAGTCGCCAGGCGCAGCGCCTCCATCGCTTTGAGAGCAGCCGCGCCATGCGCCAGACGATTGAGCAGTAATGCCTGGCGCGCCTCCGCCAACATGTGGGAACTGTCATTGGAGGCGCTGCCGTCAACGCCCAAGCCCACCGGCGCGCCGGCGCGTCGCAGGGCCAGAACCGGCGCGACACCCGAACCGAGGCGCATGTTGGAGCTCGGGCAGTGCGCCAGGCCTACGCGCGCGCGGCCAAGACGTTTGACTTCGCGCGAATTGAAGTAAATCCCGTGCGCAACCCACGTTGTGTCCTTCAACCAGCCGACACCGGCCATGAAATCCAGCGGACGCTTGCCGAAATGCTTCAGGCAATAGTCCTGCTCATCGCGCGTTTCCGCCAGATGCGTGTGCATCCGCACCTGGCAGCGTTCCGCCATGGTGGCGGTCTGGCGCATCAGGTTTTCCGAAACGGAAAAAGGCGAGCAGGGCGCAAGCGCGATTCGCAGCATCGCTCCGGGCGCGGGGTCGTGATACTTGCGAATCAGCCGCTCGCAGTCTTCCAGAATGACGTCTTCGCTCTGCACCACCGAATCCGGCGGCAGGCCGCCTTTGCTCTGTCCTACGCTCATGCTTCCCCGCGTGGGATGGAAGCGAATGCCGATCTGCCGCGCGGCGGTAATCTCCGCGTCGATCAATCGCGTTTGGCCGCGCGGGAATAGATAATGATGGTCCGTGGTGGTGGTGCAACCGGAAAGAAGCAGCTCGGCCATGCCTACCAGCGCCGCGACGTGCATCGACTCTTCGTCCAGGCGCGCCCACATGGGGTAGAGCGTGGTCAGCCAGTCGAAAAGCTCCATATCCGCGGCAGCCGTGCAGGCGCGCGTGAGCGTCTGGCAGAGGTGGTGGTGAGTGTTGATCAGCCCCGGCAGTGCAACCGAGTATCGCGCGTTGATCGTGCGCCTGGGCCTGAGTCCTTTGGGTGGACGCTTGCCGATTAGCTTGATTTCACCGCCCTCGGCATAAATGAATCCCCCGCGTAGAACAGTCTCGTGAGCATCCATCGTGATGGTCGTATGAATGTCTTTGATCAGCAGGGAGGAGTTTGTGTCGGATGGCTTGTGCATGGGGAGTCGGGCGACTTGAATGAAGAGGGTAACGCAAGATTTGTTGATCAAGCGATCCGGCGGTTACCCTCCCGTAGTAGGTTTTGAAAATCAGTGCTTCTCAAGCATTGCCTGCACATCCTTGCGCAGCTCAGCCCGGCTGCCTGGGCGGCTGTAGAACATGTGCCCGCCGGGATACTCGTGCACGGAGACGCGGCTCGCGTCGCCCATCACCGGCATCTGGTCCACAATCAGGATGGAACCCATAAAGGGACAGGAGAGATCGTTCCATCCATGCGCGATGATGACGCGCAGCTTGGGGTCGGCCGCCACGGCTCCACGGAGGTCCGGCACCGCGCCGATGCGCAATGCCCGGCCCTCGCGATCCCAATTGCGCCCCACCTCATAGCTCAGCGTGTGGTAGCTGGCATCGGTTTTCCAGCCCACGACGCGCGTCACAAAATCCACCATGGCCATGGTGGTGGGCGCGATGATGCTCTCCAGCATGGGGTCATTCACGCGTTGCTGTGGGGCGAAGGGGAAGGGATCAAATCCCGTCACGTTCGAATCGTAAACGCTGCCGATTTTGCCTTTGTCGCGAAACACTTCACGCAGATAGGCATCCGGCTCCAGCCGGCCGCCCGAGCGCCGCACAAATTCCTCCTCGAGGCCGGTCATTTGGGTGACTTTCTTGACGATGCGCGAGGTGGCGTCCGGGTCAGAGCGGCCCTTCATAAGGTCGGAGGCATATTCGCCGCGCGTGTAGGCGATAACCTGCGCCATCGCTTCCGGCGTCAGCTTGTGCTCGCGCTCGAGATGCGCCGCAGTGATCGAGGGAAGGGTCATCATCCAGGGAAGCGGTGAGACATCTTGATTATCGTCCATCGCCGGGCTCAGGTACGGTGAGACGAGCACCACACCGTTCAGCGCCACGCCGAGCTGCGTTTGCAGATAATGGGTAATACGCGGGCCGCGATAGCCGCCGTAGCTTTCCCCCACCAGATATTTCCGCGAGCTCATGCGCCCATTCGCCACCAGCCAGTCGTAGATGATGCGCGACAGGTAGTGAATGTCGGCATCGGGGTTGTAAAACTGCTTTTTGGTCTCATCCATAGAAACCAGCGAACGACTGTACCCCGTGCCGATGGGGTCTATGAAAACCAAGTCGGTGAAATCCAGCCACGTGCCGGGATTATCGTTGAGTTTCGGAGGGTCCGACGGGCTGTCACCATCAACGCCGAACTCGATGTGCTTGGGGCCGATGGCGCCAAAATTCAGGAACACCGAGGCTGCGCCCGGGCCGCCGTTCAGCGCAAAGGTGACCGGCCGGTCCTCGCCTTCGATGGTGTAGGCGGTAAAGACCACCTCGCCGATCTTGGTCTTCTTCTCATTGTCGAAGACGGGCAGCTTGCCGATGGTGACCGTATAGTGAAGCGTCTTGCCTTCAAGCTGCATGCTCTGGGCCGTATGCGCGTCGGCGGGCAATGGAGCTTCCTTATCTTTGTCGGCGGTCTTGTCTTTATCAGCGGACTTGTCAGCATCCTTGCCTTCGGCAGAAGCGGCTTGAGGCATTGGCCTGTGCTCTTGTGCCACGGCGCGGGCGGACCCGAGAATCATCATGAGCGCGGTGAGCAGTCCTGCGCCGGCCCGAGAACGGAAGAAGCAGCGTATGTTGGGATTCATGCGCATAAAATACTACAAATCACAGTTAGTTTGCAGTAGGTCATTATCCTCAATTCAAGCTTCGTTCCTTCAGAATGTCTTCCAGGCCGGCGGCTCTTCACGACCGCCGATACAATTTCCAATGCGCATCACAACCGGATTCTCCCCTAAACTCCGGAGCATTTACCTATAATAAGAAGTTGACCCCCGTGGGACGGAGGAAGGTCGTCATGTTTCTCGAGAAATCTACACTGCAAGCTCTTCCCAAGGTTTTGTTGCATGAGCATCTGGACGGGTCCATGCGCCCGCAGACCATCATTGAATTGGCCAAGGACGCCAAATACACCAAGCTGCCCACCACCGATCCCTCGGCTCTGGCCGACTGGTTTTTCCGTGGCGCCAACCGCGGTGATTTGGCCGGATACCTCGAGGGCTTCGCCCACACGATTGCCGTAACTCAAACAGCAGAAGCGCTCGAGCGAGTTGCATACGAACAGATGGAAGATCTGAAAAATGACGGTGTGGTTTACTTCGAGACGCGCTTTGCCCCAGTATTTCACACCAAGAAAGGCCTCACACATCTCGATGTCGTAACCGCGGTGCTCAAAGGGCTTGAGCGGGGAGAAAAAGATTTCAAAATTCCGGCCGGTTTGATCATTTGCGCGATGCGGAATATGAAAATCTCCCTGGAGATCGCCGAACTCGCCGTGGATTTTCGCGACCGCGGAGTCGTGGGATTCGACCTGGCGGGCGAAGAGGGCGGCTATCCGCCCAAGAAGCACGTGGACGCGTTTCATTACATCCAGCGCCAGAATTTCAATATCACCGTTCACGCGGGCGAAGGCTATGGAAAGGAATCCATCTGGCAAGCCATTCAATACTGCGGCGCGCATCGCATCGGTCACGGGACGCGGCTGATTGATGACATTGTGGTAGTCGACGGAACGAGCGTGAAGTTGGGCGGATTGGCGCAGTACATCCTCGACAAGCGCATTCCGCTGGAAATCTGCCTCTCCAGCAACGTTCACACCGGCGCCATTCCCACCTTGGCCGAGCATCCTTTCAAGGTCCTTTATCGGGAGCAATTCCGGGTTACGCTCAACACGGACAATCGCTTGATGAGCCGCACCAGCATGTCCAACGAATTTCAGGTGGCGATGGAGACCTTCGGCCTGGGACTCGATGACTTCGAAAAGATTACAATCAACGCCATGAAAAGCGCATTCCTCCCCTATGCGGATCGGATTCGCATCATCTATACGGCAATTAAACCGGGTTACGCCAAGATTCGGTATCCTGAACACCTGCCTGCCGCCCACGCGCTGTAAGCGGGGTTTGTAGCGCCAAGCTTTAGCCCGGCACGATGACGCCCGGATGCCGCCCTAAAGGGTGGCGCTACGGCAAACGGATTCTCATAACGCCACTTTAGAGGGCACTCTGGTCAAAAGGGCGGGGAAAGATTTCCAAAAGCCGCAGGGTTTTGCGAAAGTCCTTCAGGTTGGCGAGAGTGATTTCAATATCGCCGCAGAATTCCCACAAGAGCTGCCGGCAGGCTCCGCACGGCGAGGCCGGAGGCTCGCTGGAAGTCACCACAGCGAGCTTGGTAAACGACCTCTCTCCTTCCGAAAGTGCTTTCCAAAGGGCAACTCGCTCCGCGCATACCGTAAGTCCGTAAGTGGAGTTTTCAACATTGCAGCCGGTGTAGACCTTGCCGCTCGCGGCTAGCAATGCCGCCCCAACTTTGTAGTGGGAGTACTCGGCGCAAGCGTTTTCCCGCACTTTGACCGCGCTCAAGATTAATTCTTCAGGGCTCATATCGTCTCACTTCCCTTCGCCCAACTGAGGCAGAATTTCATCCAGCAGGTCCGCAAGGTGGCGCGAAGCGGTGCGTCCCGCTACCAGCACCTCTTCATGAGACAACGGCTTGCCCGCCAGCCCCGCGGCGCGATTGGAAATCGTGGCGATGGCAAGCACGCGCCGCTTCAACTGCCGGGCCGCCATCACCTCGGGAACTGTGGACATTCCCACCGCGTCCGCGCCCATCCCCTTCAAGGCACGAATCTCCGCCGGAGTCTCGTACGTCGGCCCCAGCAAGGAAGCATAAACTCCTTCAAGGCACGGGACGCGCAGCTTGCGCGCAGCTTTCCGCGTGATGCGGCGCAAGTGCGGATCGTAGGCTTCCGTCAAATCGACAAATTGCGCGCCCCAGCGCGGGTCGTGAATCCCCACCAGGGGATTCACCCCTTGCAGATGCAGGTGGTCAGAAAAAATCATGAAGCCGCTGGGCTTTGATTTCGAGGCGATTCCGCCCGCGGCGCAGGTCAAGATGAAAGTCTGAACCCCCGCCAGCGCCAGGGCGCGCACCGGAAAGACGACGCTGGCTGGGGCGCGGCCTTCGTAGCAATGCACGCGCCCTTCCAGAATCGCCACGGGAACTTTCTTCCAATGCCCCAAGTGCAACGTGCCGCCGTGCCCTTGAACGGTCGTGCTGGGAAAGTGGGGAATAAGCTTGTAGGGAATCCGCGCTTGTTCGTTCAATCTGCCCACGACTTCGTCCAATCCGGAACCAAGCGTGATGGCAACGCAAGGAGCAGGGCCACGCGAGCGGATATAGGCCGCAGCCTGCTCGGCCTGCTCGTAACCGTGTTGCCTGCGATCTGCGTGTTTTGGTGAACGACCCGCCATAT
>JASHTO010000210.1 GCA_030040515.1 Terriglobia bacterium | reverse complement strand
TGCCCTCCGCCGCCCATCACCGGCCCGGGATGCTGCCCGCGATAGTTCTTCATGCGGATGACCCAAAAATCGAAGACGGCGTCCACAACGCCGAGAATACTGACCACGGCTGCGAGCAAGGCTGCTCGCCCGGGAGCGATGACATAACTCCGCAGCATCAAATAACCCACAAAAAGAAGCCACAGGAAGAAAGTGGGTGTCAGGCGCTCATCCCAGGTCCACCAGATTCCCCACACGGGTTTTGCCCACAACGGCCCCGTCACCAGCACGCAGGTGCAGAAAATAAAACCCACCTCCGCCGATCCATAGGCAAAATCGTCCGCGGACTCATTCCGCTTCCAGAGATAAGCGAAGCTGCCGAGAAAAACCAGGAAGTACGCGAGCATGGCCGTCCACGCCGAGGAAACATGAATATAAAAAATGCGCTGGACTTCGCCCATGGTGGCTTCCTGCGGCGCATAGATGAAAATGAAATAGAGGGCCACCAGCAGGGCGGCGAGGGTTGCGAACAGGTGCACAGATGGGGGGAATATTTTCCTCATCACACTAATCATCCTCCGTCAGAGCCGGAGGCTCTTGCGGTAGCTGGCCCATCAACGAGCCTGACCGCCAGCGCTGCGAACGAACCCCTCACCCTGTCACCCCTTCGCCCCTCTTCCCTCTCCCCAGGGGAGAGGGAAGAGGGGGAGGGGAGGTGGGGTGAGGGGTCAATTGGAAACGATGAATCCACGCTATGGGCGAAAACTATTCCTCCAGAACGAATTCGAACAGCAGATACGACAACACAACAAATATAACGCTGAAACTCGCTCCGAGTTTAATCCAATTGGAATAATCACCGGGCGGGTCGCCCTTGAGCGCTCCGGTGGAGGCCTCGACCCCCGCGATGAAAATGGGGATGGCCACAGGAAACTGGAGCACGGGCAGCATCACTTCCCGCATGCGGGTGTTGACGGCGATGGCTGCGAACGTAGTGCCCACCGCTACGTACCCCAGTGTACAGAAAAAGGTGGCGAGCGCGAACCACCTGAGCGAGGGGATGAAGGAAAAGTTGTACCAAACGCTCGCCACAAACACCATCACGGTTTCGGCAATTCCCAGGAAGAACAAGTTGGCGAGCATTTTGCCGAGATAGATCGCGCCCGGGTCGACGGGCGCCAGGCACATGCCCTCCAGCGCGCCGTTTTCGCGTTCCGCCGCAAAAGAGCGGTTGAAGCCCAATACGCCCGCGAAGGCAAAGGCGATCCACAGCAACCCTGGCAGCAGTCGCAGCGATTCCTCGCCGGCCGGCTCGAAGGCAAAGTTGAAGAGGAACACCACGAGCAGGCCGAAGACACACATCGCGGCCAGCGTCTCACGATGCCGCCACTCGACGCGCAAGTCTTTTACGAAAATCGCCCAAATGACGCGAAGTGTGTGCATGGAAAATCAGGAGTCAGAAGGGAATCCGACTCATCGACAGTGCAATACGCGTAAAGGGTGCGTGCGCATTGCGCGCGCCGAGCAAAACCATCTTCCCGGTTCAAGTGCGTAATTCCAATTGCCCAACTTGTCGCTCTTAGGTCCTGTCTTCTGACTCTCGACCCCTCTCTCCTGCCCTCAGCGCCGCGATGGGGGCGAGGTCCACCGGCCCATCGTAGCGCACCTTTCCGCCCTCCAGCGCTACCATCCGGCGGGCGATGGCTTTTCCCTGTTCGAAGTCATGCGTGGAAAAAATCAGCGCCTTGCCCTGACCTTCCAGGCGCCGCAGCAATCCCTGAAGGGATTCCGTGGAGGCAGCGTCGAGCCCGGTAAAGGGCTCATCAAGCAGCAAAAAATGCGGGTCGTGCAAAAACGCCCGAGCGAGAGAAACCCGTTGTTGATATCCGCGCGAAAGCTCGCGAACCATCGTCTCCGCTCGCTCGCGAAGGTGGAACGTGTCCAGCGCGTCCGTTATACGCTGGTCCAACGCTGCCAGGCCGAATAATTTGCCCGCAAATTCCAGGTTCTCGCGCACCGTCAATTCGCCATAGAGAAATGTGGTGTGGGTGACAAATCCGATCGCCGACTTCGCGGCCACAGGATTCGAGTGTACGTCTTCGCCGTCCAGCAGAACCTTGCCTTCACTGGGACGCGCCAGGGTGGAGAGCACGCGCAGCAGGGTGGTTTTGCCCGCCCCGTTCGGGCCATAAAGCAAAATGCAATCTCCCGGAGCGATGCACAGGCTGACTCCGCTTAAAGCGCGCAAGTCGCCGAATTGTTTGGAGACGTCGCGCAGTTCCAGAGTGGGATTAGTGCGGGCTGTGTCGGATGGCATAGGACTCAAGGATCGCGGGCGCTCGTCTTCACTTGGAATAATGGCTCAGGTGGAGAATTGAATCGTAGTCGACCAACGCCACGCGAAACTGTTGGAGCCAGCCTTTACGGCCGAGCACGCTGCGGCGAATCTCAGGCACGGCAGGAAAGTAGACCAGCGAATCAAATTGCCACTCAAAGCAGGAAATCGTTACTTCATGGCCGTAAGCCTTGAATTCGCTGTTGGCCGTCGAGAAAGCTACAACCAGGCCGTCTTCAATCTTGAGGCCGAGTTCCTCACCGTACCCTCGTGCGAAAATGCAGCAGCCGGCGCCGGTATCGAGCTTGGCATGAAGCCGAACGGACTTGGAACCTACGGACAACTCAACCGGAATGGCAATTCCGTGAGCGCTCCGGCCGCTGTAGTCGTGAGTGTGCTGAAACCTGATGGTGGTTGCCAGGCTTTACCACCCCGCGAAATTGGGTTCATTCTCGCGCTCAACGTATGTCACGAGAGGGATTCCCTTATGTCCGGAAACCGCTGCATAGACTTCCCGCACGGAGTCCCCGACCGCCAGCAAAGTGTTCCCATCCAATGCAACCCATCGCCCGCCATACTTCTGCTGGTTAATCGCCAACCATTCAAACTCCAGTCGATCGCGCTCCGCGCCCTTTAATGCGCCGCCGCGCTTTCTTAAAGGGGTTGACAAGGTCATCTTTCCCCTCCGACGAAGCTGCGTTTTTGAAATCCTGCGAGTCTGAGCCACATCAACCTCTCTATTCGAAGATTATTATACCTCTAGCGCGGGGTGTGTCGGATGGCATAGGACTCAAGAAGCGCGGGCGGAGCTTTCTTCAGCGTGGCCACCAGGCGCGCTTTCAATTCCAGCCGCTCTTTCCAGTAAGGCTTCTCGGCAATCTTGCCGGCGGCGAAGATCTCGTCAAGGTCGGCGAGCGAATTGAACAGCTTTTCCACCTCGGCTTCCAGGGCCTTTTGAAGCTGGCTGGCACTCTGCCGGGCTTTCCATTGCGGCCACTCTTTGGCCACGCGCACGCCCAGCCCCCAGAGCAGAACGAGCAGGAAGCAAGCGAGAAGCGGGCCGCCCAGTAGCGTCATGGAGTTGGGAAGGGTCTTAATTTCCGTGTCTGACGTGGCGTTGGCGGCGGATGCCGCCTCGCCCGTCGCGCCTTCGCCGCTCACGTTTGCGGCAAGCTCGGTGTTGGGTGGAACATTCTCCGTCACGTATCTTGCGCCACCCGTTTCGGAGTCCGAGCCCGCAGACTTGAAGAACGACGAGTCCACGGAGAGGCTGGGGGGCGTAACCAGCAATTCCAGATTGTCGATGGGGTACGCCACGGAATCCGCGAAGTCCAATTTATTCGTGGCGTAGTTGCTGTCGTACGCCACCATCATCACGGTCATGCCGGGTTTGAGGGGATATTGAATGAAATAATCGCCCGGGTTCTTGCCGGGATTCACAGGCTGGGGCAGCGGCATGTTCATCAGGCCCGCAACCGCGGCGGTGGGATCGCCCGCCGTCTTGGCCAGGTGGAAGAGAAACGTCCCGTCCACGTTCACGTAGCTGCGCGGCGGGTCCGAGGAGTTACGGATTGCGAACATCTCCTGTATCCGGGCCTTGTCGCCCACGGCATTAATGATGATACGCGCGGACTGGATGCGCACGGGGGGCGCGGTGCGCGTGGCTTCGTAAACGGTAATGTCCACTTGCGCCTGGCCGCGATCATCAAACTTCACCGGAGCGTGATAGTTCACGTCCTGAAAAACGGCCTGGAGCAGATAGAAGGAATCGACGGAAAAATCGCTCGAGGAGATTTCATAGCGGCCGTGGGCATCGGTGACGGCCGTGGCAACCTGCTGCATTCCGCCGCGCGGCATCAGGAGCTGGAGCGTCTGATTCGCCACCGGGCTGCCCGTGGTGCCGTTCACCACTTGCCCGGAGATTCTTCCTCCCGAAGCGGAGAGAGTGGAGCACCCACCCAGCAGCCCAATGCAGGTCGCTGAAATCGCGATGAATTGAAATCTCCGTCTCATTCTGAATCTGACCGCACCGGCATGAACCTGATGAAATGCAACGTACGAAAAGCAGGCTTCACCCCAGAGCACACCGCGGTTCACACAGAAAAGCGACTCGGTGTTTCTCTGTGTGCTCTGTGGTGAGATCTTTCTTCAATGCGTCTCTCAAATCCAAACTATTTCTTCCCCTGAGCCGCAAGCCGCGCACCGCACTCACCGCAGAATTTCACAGGCAGCGGATTCTCATACCCGCAGGCCTGGCACTTGTACTCGATTTTGGGCTGCGACTTGCGCAACGCGCGCCGGGAGGCGATTTCGCGTTCCACGACGGCGTCGTTCTGCTTGAGCTGCTCCGCCTCCTGGGTGGCCGCCATCAGCCCTGCGGCCTCGCCCAGGTAATTGGTGCGGATGGCCTCGTAATCCTCGCGCGCGATCTTGCCGGATTGGTACTCAAATTCCAAATCCTTCAAATTATCGTAGACCACCAGCCGCCGCCGCTTCAAATCCCCGAGCACGGTCACATCCAAGGGCAATGTGCCGCCGGAGGTTTCCGCACTGAGCAGCGGGAAGACCACGTACGCTGCCATCGCCACCGCAATGAGAATAGTTATGGTAAGTAACATTGCTCAATCCTTCGATCCTAATGCAACCCCGCGGACTTCATTTCCTCTTCCATTGCCGCGATCACCTTGGTGTCGTAAGCGGAGGGCGGAGCCGCAGGCTGGTCCGCGGGCTTGTGTCTCCAGCGCCGCGCGATGACCACCACCAGGCTCAAACCCACCAGCAAGCCGATACCGGGAAGAATCCAGACCGCCAGGTTAAAGCCCTTCGCCGGTGGAGCGGAAAGCACTTGAAGGCCGTAGCGGATCGACAAATCCTGAAGAATCGCTTTCTCGTCCTTGCCGTCCGCAATTTCCTTCGAGATAAATGCGCGGATTTCCGCCTTCTCCGTGCAATTGATCATCGGGCATTGGTTGATGGGAGCTACACAGCCGCCGCAAGTGCATTGTACCTCGTTGCCAATGGATTCCACGGTGGGCTTGCCGGCCTCAACTCCCAGCGCCATTGAGCCGGTGAGCAGGACTCCGAGCAAAAGGACCCATTTCCATGCCATGTGACACGCGTTCAATGCGACGTCCGACCTTCGATGTGAAATTCCGGCCCCCGGCCGTCACGAACCACGGCCCTTCAGAAGGATTCGCCCGCCTGCACGATCATTTCCTGCGCGTGGCGCATTTCCGCCATTTCGCGTTCCACGCGGCTCGGAACCATGGCCAGCAACGTTCCCAGCAGCGTTACGAGGCCG
>JASHTO010000209.1 GCA_030040515.1 Terriglobia bacterium | reverse complement strand
AACACATCGAAGTAGCGATTCCCCTTGAAAATTCCCGTGTCCACCAGCTCAAACTCAAATGCACTCCTGCTCCGTCGCCGGTTTTCTTCCACCAGCCAGGTGTAGGGAAATTCCTTCTGGGGATACCGATAGAGATATTTCATGTAGGAATGCGTGGGCGTGGAGTCAAGGTAAAAGTAATACTCTTTGACGTCCTCACCGTGATTGCCCTCTTCACCGGTCAGCCCGAAGAGGCGCTCTTTCAGAATCGGGTCCTGCCCGTTCCACAGGGCCAGCGCAAAACAGATGTATTGATGCCGGTCGCAAATTCCGGCGATTCCATCTTCTCCCCAGCGATAAGCGCGCGAACGGGCATGGTCGTGGGGGAAGTAGTCCCACGCCGTTCCCCGCGGGCTGTAATCCTCGCGGACCGTCCCCCATTGGCGCTCGCTCAGATAAGGCCCCCAGCGCTTCCAGTGGAGCTTGCGCTGGCGGGACTCCTCGAGTCGCTGTTCTTCAGCATTCATGGAACTTCCGGGTCGAAAGTTGAATGTCAAGAGTCAGATGCGCATGTCAAGGCTCGTCTGTATTGCCTCGAAAGTCCTTCATCTTCCGCCGTCTATCCATAGATGTCAAATTTCCTTGGACAGTCCCTGCGCGGCTTTCAATCAACACAAATGGCGATGGTATACTTTCAGGCCGAAGGTTGATGATGAACGAAACCCATATTTCGCGCAGAGAAATAATGACGAGGCACCTATGAACCCATCAGCTCCGCAGAACTCAGCCAAACTCCGCAGCCGAGACTGGTTTGGCAAGCGCGATCGTTGGGGCTTGGCCCACCGCGCATGGCTGCGTTCGGAAGGGTTCAGCGAACGCGTCTTCGAGGGCAAGCCCGTCATCGGCATCTGCAATTCCTGGAGCGAGCTGAACAACTGCAACGCGCACCTTCGCACCGTTGCCGAAGTCGTGAAGCGCGGCGTGTGGGAGGCCGGCGGATTTCCGCTTGAATTCAACACGCTTTCCCTCGGCGAAATGCTGATGAAGCCCACCACCATGCTCTACCGCAACCTGATGGCGATGGAAGTGGAGGAGAGCATTCGCGCTTATCCGCTGGACGGCGTGGTGCTGCTCTGCGGGTGCGACAAAACCACTCCCGCGCAGTTGATGGGGGCCGCCAGCGTGGACGTTCCCGCCATCATGGTGCCGGGCGGGCCGATGCTGAGCGGCATGTGGCACGACCACGAGCTGGCCGCCGGCACCGACGTGCGCAGAATGTGGGAGGAAGTTCGCGCCGGCCGCCTGGGCGAAGAAGAATGGTGCGAAATTGAAAGCTGCGTCTCGCGCAGCGCCGGCCACTGCTACGTGATGGGCACCGCCTCAACCATGGCCAGCCTTGCCGAAGGCCTGGGAATGACCCTCCCCGGCGCTGCGGATATTCCCGCAGCCGACTCGCGCCGCATGATGATTGCCGAACGCAGCGGAAGCCGCATCGTCGAAATGGCCAAGGAAGGTTTGCGCCCGTCGCGCATTATGAGCGCAGCGGCTCTCGAAAACGCCACGCGACTCCTGATGGCGCTGGGCGGGTCGACGAATGCCATTGTTCATCTGGTGGCCCTCGCCGGGCGGCTGGGAATCAAATTGCCACTCTCAACTTTCGATGATCTCGCCGCCACCACTCCCTTCATCGCCAACGTGAAGCCTTCGGGCAAATTCCTGATGGAGGAGTTCAGTTACGCGGGCGGCGCACAGGCAGTGTTGAAAGAACTCAGCCCCCTTCTCCGTTTGGATGCGATTACTGCCAACGGGAAATCGCTGGGTGAAAACCTAAAGTACGCTGCGTGTTTCAATCGCGAGGTCATCCGGCCGCTGAAGGAACCCCTGTTTCCCCAGGGTGGCGTCGTGGTTCTGAACGGCAATCTTGCTCCGAAGGGCGCGGTAATCAAGCAATCCGCCATCTCCCCGCACTTGATGAAGCACCGAGGGCGCGCCGTGGTTTTTGAGAACAACCAGGACCTGCTCGCCCGGCTCGACGACCCCAATTTGGCCGTCGATGAAAATTCCGTGATGGTCCTGAGGAACGCCGGCCCCAAAGGCGCGCCGGGAATGCCGGAGTGGGGTCATTTGCCTATCCCGACGAAATTGCTCAAGGCCGGAGTGAAAGACATGATTCGGCTGAGCGATGCGCGCATCAGCGGCACAAGTTTTGGGACCATCGTCGTGCACGTCGCCCCGGAGGCGGCGGTCGGAGGGACGCTGGCGATTGTTCGCGATGGGGACGAAATTGAGCTGGATGTGGCGGCCCGGCGGCTCGAGCTGTGCGTCCCTGACGCGGAAATTCAATCGCGCCTGGCCAGATGGAAACCGCCTGCCCCGCATTATGAGCGCGGCTACGGGCGGCTTTTTCTCGATCATATTCTGCAAGCTGACGAAGGATGCGATTTCGATTTCCTGCGCGGCGCGAGCCGTGAAGAAGATGATGGTACGCCTCTGGCGCGCTATCCGAATCCTGCACTCTAAGATCCTACCTGACGCAAATATGAGTCGATCCTCATATTCTCTTGATTGTGAGGGTGGACTCATGTTATGCTGCGGAACGATGTCCATCAGAACCGAGTTTCGTCGGCTGCCCCGGCAGCCGCGGGGCAGGCGTCGCGTCGACGCCCTGCTCGATGCCGCGGCGGCGGAAATCAGTGGCGCGGGGTACGAAGCAGCCACCATGAGTTCGATTGTCGAACGGGCGGGCGCTTCAATCGGATCACTCTATCAGTTTTTCCCCAACAAGCCGGCTGTCGTGCAGGCCTTGCGCGCCCGCTATTGCCAGGAGTTCGAGCTCCTGTGGAAACCAATTGGCCTGGAGGCAAAATATTTATCGCTCGAAAAGCTGGTGGCGCGAATGGTGGACTCGACAGTAGCGTTCATGGAGCGCCATCCGGCTTTTCTAGCACTCCTTGACGCGCCTTGCGATACCCGCACGCATTCCGAGGTTCGCGAAAGGTTTCAGCAGCTCGTGGCGGGGTTTCTGCGTGCGCGGCGACCGCGCATGTTGCCGGAGAAGGCTCTGCGCCTTGCCACTATGACGCTGCAAATGTTCAAAGCCATGAATTTTCTTTATCGCGATTTGTCGACACGGGAGCGACAGCCCTACATCCAGGAATTCAAGAGCCTGCTTTTGCAGTATCTGGATTGCCGGATGAATCATCAAAACCACGGGAAGGGCAATCATCGCTGAACGGCACATTTCCGTGTCGAAAGTTCAGTGAGCACGCAGAGAATCGCCATGGAGACGGCAGGACGAGCTTCTTACCGGGGCTGACGCGGTCACAATTGGACGGAGGAGATAATGTCGCGAAGTCGCAGGCTTCGTTCAGGGTTACTTTTACTCGTTGGAGGCCTGGTGCTGGCTGGCACCAACTGTGCCAACAACTCCCAGGTGAACGCGCAAGCCAACACGCCGCCGCCCACGGTGCAGGTGGCGGTAGTAGAAAGCCGCGACGTCCCCCTGACTAGCGAGTGGATCGCCACGATGGATGGTTACATCAACGCCCAGATCAAGCCGCACGTCTCCGGCTATTTGATCCGCCAGGATTATCGCGAGGGGTCGTTTGTTCGCAAAGGTGATGTGCTGTTTGAAATCGACCCGCGGCCATTTCAGGCGGCGCTCGACCAGAGTCAGGGACAGTTGGAGCAAAACGAGGCGCAGGTGATTCAGGCGCAGGCCCAGCTTGCTAAGGCTACGCAGGATGTAACTCGCGATACTCCCCTCGCCGAGGCGAAAGCCATCGCGCAAAGCCAATTGGATACCGAACTCCAGGCGAAGGCTGGGGCCATGGCGGCAGTGGCGGCGGCGCGTGCAGCCGTTACCGCGGCCAAGGCGGCGGTTGAACAGGCCCAGCTCAATCTGTCCTTCACCAAAATCGTCTCACTGGTGGACGGCATCGCCGGCATCGCACAGGCGCAAATCGGCGACCTGGTCACAACCAGTTCCGTCTTGACGTCGGTTTCGCAGGTCAACCCCATCAAGGTTTACTTCCCCATGTCGGAGCAGGATTATCTGCGCACGCAGAAAATCGGGGTGCGAGCCACAAGCGTTCAGAGCACGCCGCTCAAAGGCGTTCCGCTCACGCTGGTGCTGGCCAATGGAAGCATTTATCCCCACACGGGCGAAGTCCTATGGACTGACCGCCAGGTTGATCCGAGTACCGGCACAATTCGTGTGGCCTCCGCTTTTCCAAATCCGGGAAATATCTTGCGGCCGGGCGAATACGGCCGCATCCGGGCGGTCACGGAAGACCGCCACGATGCGGTGCTTGTTCCTCAGGCTGCGGTAACGGAACTGCAAGGAACTTTTCAGGCAGCGGTCGTGGGCAACGATGACAAGGTAAAGATACAGACTGTACAGCTCGGTCCGCAGGTGGGCGCCTTTTGGATCGTCAATCAGGGCTTGGAAGCTGGGGATCGGGTGGTGGTGGGCGGAATTCAATTCGCGCGACAAGGTGCAACTGTGAATCCGGTTCCCGCTGCGGCGCCCAAGCAGGAGCAATGATCCATGGCTGAATTTTTCGTCCGCCGCCCCGTTGTTGCTATCGTCATCGCCATCATCACCATCCTCGCGGGCCTGGTGTCTATTGAAAGATTGCCCGAAGCGCAATTTCCCGACATCGTTCCCCCTCAAATCATCGTCTCCGCCACTTATCCCGGCGCCGATGCGCTCACCGTGGAGCAGGCCGTCGCCACGCCCATTGAACAGCAGATGAACGGCGTGGACAACATGCTCTACATGCAGTCCACAAACGGCAACGACAATACGATGGCACTGACGGTGACGTTTGACGTGGATACGGACGTCAACACGGACGAGGTGAACGTTCAGAATCGCGTTGCGCAGGCAGCACCCAATCTTCCGCCCGACGTGACTCAATACGGAACCAGCATCCGGAAATCCACCGGTTTGCCCCTGCTCGCCTACGCGCTCTATTCGCCGAACCACACGCACGATTCTCTTTTTCTCGCGAATTACGCCAACATCAACATCGTCGATCCCATCCTGCGTGTGCCGGGCGCGGGCCAGGTGATCCTGTTCGGCGCAACCGACTACTCGATGCGGATTTGGATTAAGCCCCAGCTTCTCGCCAAGCTTGGCCTGACGGTCGCCGACCTGGTTGATGCGCTGAACCAGCAAAACACCGTAAATCCGGCGGGCCAATTGGCGGGCAATCCCGCGCCCCCGGGCACGCAGATGACTTACATCGTGCGCACGCAGGGACGCCTGGTGACCGCCGAGCAATTTGGCCAGATCGTCGTGCGCGCCAATCCCGATGGCTCCGTGGTCCGCCTTCAGGACGTTGCCCGCATTGAACTCGGCGGGCTGAGTTACAACGAGATCTCGCGCCTGAACGGGCAACCGAGCTGCATTATCGCGGTATTCCTCACGCCCGGTGCAAATGCCATCGCCGTCGCGGAAGGCGCCCACGAGGTGATGGAGCAACTGAAGCAGCGATTTCCCTCCGACCTGGTTTACACCACTTCGCTGGACACCACGCTGCCCGTGACCGAAGGCATCCATGAAATCCTGGTGACATTGTTTATCGCCATGGGGCTGGTCATTCTGGTTGTCTACTTGTTTTTGCAGAATTGGCGGGCCACCTTGATTCCGATGATCGCGGTCCCGGTTTCGCTGATCGGGACGTTCGCGGTCTTCCCGGCGCTGGGATTCTCCATCAACACGCTCTCGCTCTTTGGCTTAGTTCTCGCTATCGGCCTTGTGGTTGACGATGCCATTGTGGTGGTTGAGGCGGTTGAGCACCACATTGAACAGGGAATGCGGCCGCGCGAAGCGACTCTTCAGGCGATGCGCGAGGTTTCGGGGCCGGTCGTGGCCATCGCACTCATCCTGGCCTCGGTGTTTATTCCCATGGCGTTCATGAGCGGCATCCAGGGCCGGCTGAACAAGCAGTTCGCGGTTACGGTCGCAATCTCGGTGATTATTTCCGCCTTCAACGCCCTCACGCTTTCCCCGGCGCTTTCCGCCATGCTGCTTCGCCCGCGAAAGGCCCCGCGCGGATTGATGGGAGGCTTCTTCCGCGGCTTTAACTGGACATTCAACAAATTGAAAAACAGTTACGTGGACATCAGCCACGGATTGACGCGCAAAGTGGCGGTAGGCGTTGTGATTCTGGCCGCATTTATGGCCGCTGATCTGCTGGTCGGAAGGAGGCTGCCCACCAGCTTTCTTCCGGAGGAAGACTACGGGTTTCTTTTTCTGAACGTGCAGCTCCCCCCCGCCGCCTCTCTGGAGCGTACGGACAAAGTTACCCGGCAAATCGAGGGCATCCTTGCCAAAACGCCGGGAGTACAAAATTACACCACGATTGATGGATTCAGTCTTCTGACCCGCGTCTCCACCACCAATAACGGCTTCTATTTTGTGAACCTGAAGCCCTGGAGTGAGAGGGCTGGCCGTCTTGATTCCGATGCCATCACGGCGGACATCAATCGCCAGTTGTTTATGCAAGTTCATGACGCCATCGCCTTCTGCTTCAGCCCGCCCGCCATTCCCGGCCTCGGGAGCGCGGGTGGATTTTCCTTCTGGCTGCAAGACCGCAGCGGAGGCACTCCCGACGATCTTGACCAGAACCTTCAGAAATTTCTTCAGGCGGCGCGCAAACGCCCTGAACTGATCGGAGTCAACTCGCCATTCTCTGCGGGAACGCCGCAGATGTACGTGAACGTGGATCGCGACAAGGCCCTGAAGCAAGGCGTGGCAATCAGCGACGTCTATCAGACGCTGCAAGCCTCGCTGGGCGGGCTCTACGTGAACCAGTTCAATCGATTCGGCCGGCAGTGGAAGGTATTCCTGGAGGCTGAGGCGCAGGATCGCGCCACGACTTCCGCGATCGATCAATACTATGTACGAGACCATGCGGGCAGCATGGTCCCGCTCTCAACCCTGGTTTCCATCCGCCCGACACACGGGCCCGATTACACCAATCGATTCAATCTGTTTCGCGCCGCCCAGGTGATTGGCTCCGCCGCACCGGGTTATAGCTCCGGGCAGGCCCAGGAGGCCTTGCGTGAGGTTGCACAGGAGACATTGCCCGCGGGGATGGGTTACGACTGGGCCGACCTCTCCTATCAGGAAAACAAGGCCGCTGGAACGGCGGGAATTATCTTCGCACTTTCCCTGCTGGTCGTCTTTCTGATTTTGGCGGCGCTCTATGAAAGCTGGACGCTCCCCTTTTCCGTGCTCCTTTCCGTGCCGGTAGCCATATTTGGAGCATTTGCCGGCCTTTACCTTCGCCATTTCGATCTCGATATCTACGCGCAAATCGGCCTGGTGATGCTGATCGGCTTGGCCGCAAAAAACGCCATCCTGATTGTAGAATTCGCGCGCGACGAAATGGCGAAGGGACGGGGAGTGGTGGAGGCCGCGCTTGAAGGCGCGAAATTGCGGCTACGCCCCATCCTGATGACTTCATTCGCTTTTATTCTGGGCTGCGTTCCGCTGGCCATCGCGGAGGGATCTGGAGCGGTTGGGCGCAGAATTCTCGGAACGGTGGTTGTGGCGGGGATGCTGGCGGCGACAGCTTTGGCCGTTTTCCTGATTCCTGTTCTTTTTGTGCTTTTCGAAAGCATTGCGCTCAAGTTGGGGACCGCCCGAGAGGGCGAGCCCCATTCTAACGATTTGCTGAACCCTCCGGAAGCGACCGCAGGAGGCCATTAATGCGGCATGCACAATGGTCGAGTGCCGTGGCGGTGTTGCTTGCGTCTTTTGCAGCCGCGTGCACTGTGGGACCGAAATATCAAAGGCCGGCGGTTGCCGTGCCCCAGGCATTTCGGGGAAATCCACCCGGTGCGTCAGCATCTGCCGCATCTTTCGGCGATGAGAAGTGGTGGGAAGTGTTTCAGGACCCGCAGCTACAGGCGCTGATTCGCACTGCCCTGAAGCAGAACTATGATGTGCGCATCGCCGCGACCCACATTTTGGAAGCTCAGGCGCAAGTCGGCATCGCCAAGGGCAATCAGCTTCCCGCGGCCGGAGCAATTCTGGCAGGGAATAATCAGCGCGATTCAAGGTCGAGGTTTTTTTCAGCGTATGACACCAGTTACACGGAGCTCGGTTTGGGTTTGCAGTGGAACCTTGACTTCTGGGGTAAATACCGGCGCGCCACTGAAGCCGCACGCGACGAGCTGCTCGCCAGCGACTGGGCGCAGCAGCAGGTGAAAAGTTCGCTGGTGGCGAGCGTCGTCTCTGCGTATTTCGTTCTCCGCGCCGAGGACTTGCAGCTTCAAATTTCAAAGCGCACGCTCGCATCCGACCAGGATTCACTCCGCCTCACGCAATTGCTGGCTGACCACGGCGCGACATCGCTGCTCGATGTGCGCCAAGCGGAGCAATTGGTCTATAGCGCCTCGGGAGCCATTCCCGATCTTGAGAAGCAGATCCAGCAGCAGGAAGACCTGATCAGCACGCTGCTGGGCCAGAACCCCGGTGACGTGGCGCGAGGAATGGAGTTGACCGCTCAGCCGCATTTACCGGATGTGCCCGCCGGCCTGCCCTCCTCGTTGCTCGAGCGGCGACCGGATATTCGCGAGGCGGAGTCAGAATTGATGGCTGCGAATGCGCAAATCGGCGTCGCCAAGGCCGCCTACTTTCCTCAAATCAGTCTGACCGGTGTCGGCGGCCTCCAGAGCATTCCACTAACGCAATTGTTTTCGGGACAATCCACCATGTGGAACCTGACGAGCCAGCTCGCGCAGCCTCTCTACGCGGGAGGAACCCTCCGAAGCGGAGTGAAATTGGCCCAGGCGCAGCAGCAGGAAGCTGCGCTCAATTACCAGCAGACAATTCAACAAGCGTTTCGCGAGGTGTCTGACGCTCTCATCGCCTACCAGAAGGACCACGATTACCGCACGCAGCAGGAATCACTGACCCGCGCCGCGCAGGATGCAAGTCGCCTTTCCGATATCCGGTATCGCGGCGGCGCCGCCAGCTATCTGGAAGTCCTCGACAGCGATACCCGCTACTACGCCGCGGAGCTCACCCTGGTGCAAGTCGAGTTGAGCGAATTGCTTGACTACGTGCAGCTTTACCGCGCCCTCGGCGGCGGCTGGCAAACGTAAATCTTCAGAAACATATCGTCAGGCTCATTTCAGAATGGAAAAACTTGCTGGCATGAGAAACATATCAAGGGGCTGTCATGCGGGGTGTGTCAAGCCTCGTGCGGATTTACGATTGTGCGTCAGTGCGATCTTTTCAGATCAATTCTGCAATCCGACCAGAACGACCAATCGCCCTCGGCGGTGCCAGACGGGCGGGGGCTTGTCTTTAGCGTCAAGATGCGGTCATACGCGCTGTCAATCGGGATGCGAAATGAGAACCGGCCAACGTCGTCGATTTTTAATTTCGGTTGCAGGATGCGGTGGAGAGCCAGCCGGCTGTGACCCGATTGATCCTCAATCGATATGGTCACCTCAAGTCCCTCTGAATTCTCGCTAAGCGCCTGGGCATCTTCGGGAATGCCAAAGTAGCCGGAGAATGACGACGCATTTACCGGAATTTTCAACTCGATGATGCTGGGTGCGCATACCATCAAAGCAGGCGTCCCGTGAGAAATTGTCACGCGTCCCGGACCGGCGCTTTCAACTGATTCCGGCTCTGGCCAGAAGATGCGGCCCTGCACATCGGCAAGGATGCGGGAACCCGGCACTTCCCTCGCGGCTCGAGGAAATTCCGGCGCGGTATAAAGCCGCACACGGATTTGGCTCGAAAATTCCAATGACCCTCGCTCGGGCGGTTCGAAGGTCACGCTCTCAGATTCGTTGCCGGACTGCGAAGCCAGAAAATTCAAAATGTCATAATTGCTTTTCAACAGAGGGCTCATCAGGAACGGTAATTCCGCCATGGACGGCACGATTCTGAACCTTTCATTTTCGCCGCCTCGTCCAATCCGCATATAAAGGGGTTGTCGTTGATAAAGGAAATCCGCAAGGCGTCCGACCAGGGTGGGGACGATCTCCACGGACATGAACAAGGGTCCATGCGCCCACGGGCGCAGATCGAAATTCTCGCCGAAGCGCAAACTTTCCTCATGGACGAGATGGAATCGCGGCTCATCTGTCGTTCGCTGTTGCAAAACCAGAAAGACTCCGTCCCGCGCCACGGGAACATAATTGTTGAGAACGTAGTTTAGTGCGGCGGAATCCTCCAGCATGGGGAATCGCCCGTCCGTGGCCTGGTGCGCGAGCAATACATAACGCGGCCGGTCGGCGCCATGAAAGTAATTCGCATTGAGCTCTTGAAGCGCCGGCGTATACGCAACGAACCCTTGAATCACGGGGCGCGGCCGATAATTCATGCCGTTGACCATGGGGGCCAGCAAGAGGTAATTCATCACGTCGACGGAATCGTGGCCAATCACATCCTTCGCTCGTTCGAGAACGAGCATGGGATTAGTGCCGGCGTCGCGGCTGGTGGCGTAGAGCTCGTTCCCGCGCCCCGATATCGCAGCCAGGATCAGGCCCGCGTTCTCGATCATGCGTCGCGGCCAGGCGGTGACCTGCTGCCAGGTGAATCCAGGAATCTGAAGGTTTGCTGCGAGCACGCATGCCGCCATGACAGCCGCGAATGCGGCTTCTAGCAGCCCTTGACGAGCGGCAGTTGGTACGCGGAGCGGCTTAATGGTGAAAAGGAAGCACACTCCCAATGGCAAAAACCAAAGAAGCACGAAGATGTGCCAGTCTCCAGCGCGCGTAAATCCTTCCTTCCACGCCAGGAAAACGTATTGAGCTGACGTGATCGAAATACTCCAGGTGAGCAGGTTACGCCTGGCCCTCGCGAGGGTTGTGAATAACGCGGAAACGAATAGTGCCAGCGCCACGAGCGCCACGCAGAGCACGGAGGTTTTAGGAACAAGATTCATGGCTCCGCTATAGCCCGAAGCCAGTTGCAGCCCGTGCTTGAACCATGGAGGAATGTGGTAAAGCGACTGTCCCAAAGCTGCCCAGCATGCGATGAACCCAGCGGGCGCAGCGAGCACGAGCACGATTGCCTTCCGAATTTTCCCCTGCAAAACCCAGCAAACTGCAACGAGAGCAATGCTGCCCAGCGCCGCCAACGCAAACGTGAATTTTATGAGCGAGAGAAAAATGAAGGCCAAAACGAAGAGTGATGATTGCCATCGCTCCCGAGGATCGTCCTGAATCAACAGGATTGTTGCGCAGGCCAGCACGAAGAAAGCGGTTTGGTCGAGCCCGGAGGAAAGAGTGAAGACTATCAACCAGGCGAGGAACCCGTAGCGAACCCAACCGCGCAGGCGTTTTGCTACATCGATCGCTGCAACAGCAATTATCACGCTCCAGAAGAATGCGAAGGCGATGCGCGGGCCCACGAGATGCCCCAGGCTGGTGCGGGCACTCAGAAATCCCAACGGCCCGAAAGTGAAGACAATTTCTGTACCAAATTGCAGATGGTGTGCAGTGGCGTATTCAATCGCCGCATGCCAGGAAGGATCAAGTTCCAGCGGCGGTTGCTGCGTCCCGTTGAGGAAGAACGCGGACACAAAAACCAGGATGAAGCAGGCGGTCCAGGCAATCCGCCGCGAGGTTTGAGGGGGCATCCGGAAATTCCTTGCTACGGTTTGCGCGCAATCACCAAAAACTGCTTTCCCCACATTCGTTGCGCCAGTGGAAGCCACAAGTACGGTCGAACGAGCCACGCCCGAGGAGGTACGCGGCGGCTCATCGTAAAGGGAAGGAAGCGTGGTTTGACGAGCTCCTTTTGGAATCCGGCAATTTCCAGCGCTTCCACCATTGAGCGATCGCTGAGCGGCAGATGGTGATCCACAAAATCCCAATAGACGTCGGGGCAAAATCGAATGTTCGGCCCCAGGGCAATCAGCAGCCCGTGCGGGCGCAACACCCGGTGGGCTTCCGCAAGGCAGCCGGCGAAATCCTCCTTGCTCGGCAGGTGTTCGAAGAAATTGCTGCTGAAGACCACATTGATCGAGTCCGTTGGAAGGGGCCAGGCTTGACTTGCCGCCTGCGAAAGCACCGTAACATCCCGGGCGGCTTTATCAAGTGTGGCGGGGTTCGAGTCCAACGCATACTTGTGAGCGGCGGTGACGGAGTTGATGAATTCGCAGTATCCCGCGCCCAAATCCAACACCGTATCGGTGGGCTTCACCCATCGATCAAACAGATGACGGGTAAGGACCTGCCACACCTCCAGCCGGCGCTGTTCATTACCGGTGTATCGTCGGCTGTACACAGCCCATTGATGCTCTTCGTGCGTCATGCCCATTTTGGTAGTTTGGTGCCGCGAGAACTTTTTCAATTCTTTATTCAATCCGCAGGGGCTCCCTCCACGCCTCCCGTGGTTCGCATTTCACCTGGCAAGGTACAGTATCTCTCAATTCCGCATGATTTGCGCATGGGGCACGCGCGGCCGTGGGCAGTTGCTCAATTCGCGCTGATCGGAAGTAAAACAAAACGGGCATATTCACCACTTCATAAACTCTCAATATTGAGCTATTTCACAATTAAGCGAGCCTCGCAACCTGTGTTAGAATACCAGGTATCATGGATCCTGAGCCGGCCTGTCCAAGCTGCGGTTCAACCCGGATGGCGACCTCACCGAGTGGCGTCCATCTTGTCTGTTCTGATTGCCAGCACGTTGCGATTCAGGAGCGTGTCCGCAAGCCGCGGGGCAGGAAACCTCGTGGCAAACCGGCGCGAACGGAGCCACCTCCTCTCCCGGGAGGCAAAAAGGGCTGAGTTCTGAGAGCACGCTTCTGCGCGACGTCACGGCTTGGATCCGCGCACCGTCCAAATCGTGCCCGCCGTCAATCCCCAGCTTGCCTTTAAGGAAGCATATCCGCAGGGATCCACCGCCAAAATCGTCACGAGCGCCGCAGGGACCGCTGCTCCGGATCGTATTGCGTCCAGTGTACACTTCGAGCTCGAAAATCCTTTCTCTCAGCAAGCCTGGATAAAGCAAGCTTTCGAGACGCTGGCCGGTAGACACCGGGGAAATTGGGATTGCTGAGCGGCGGCCTTCCTTCAAATCGGCGTGCTCGAGCAGGGTCATTGCCCGTACCTTGTCGCAGTGGCCATTCGGGTCGCCGGTGCG
>JASHTO010000208.1 GCA_030040515.1 Terriglobia bacterium | reverse complement strand
CGGCGTTTTTCTTCCAGCCAGGGGAAGATGTCAACATCCAGCATTTGAGAAATAGTCTTGGCAATGCTCCGCAGATGTTCTTTAAGAGCTGCGGATGGCATACGCAAGGGGACTCGGCCCTCTTCGAGCGTTTCCACAACGGCCTTTGTCGAGTTGGCAAGACCAACCAAACGGTCCCGCGCCAATGGCGGGCAAGTTGACATCCGCAGCGCGGGGAGAACGGCAGGATTTGACCTGATGATTTCGGCCGTGATTGCCGTGAGGTCAGCAGTCTGCTTCAGACCTTCATCGACCTGTGCGATCGTCTTCTTGCGAGTATCGCGGTACGCCTTGGGGGCAAATTTCATGAACCATCGATTGAACTGATCGACCGACGCGCGAGTGTCCGCCTTCCAAAGGTGAGGTTTGTCAGCGTTAATTGCCATTGAATAGTGACCGGCAGAACTTCAAATCGTCGAGCCGGATGGGAGGTAACATACACCCTGGCGATTGCGCGTGCAACATTCAGCGCCGGGAAAAGGTTCAAGAGAGCATTCTCCCGGCCTGGAAGTCGGCGAGCCCGCGCCAAGCTGGGGCAATATGCTCGCAGCCTTGCAGAAGTTGTACGTGCCGGAAACCTATTGGTGGATGTTCGCGGCAGGCCTGGTGCTGGTGCCGGTGTTTTTGTTGTATCACCTGGTGGCGGATGCGCTGCAGGAGAGTCCGTAGCGCGGACTGCTGATTTTGCAGTCCGCGGGTTTTTCGGCACGCTCCTCCGGTACGGAAATCCAGTGGTCGCGGTAAGTTCTGTGCCATGGGGACAAACCGCAGACCACAAATGCGGTGGTCGGCGCTACCAATTGCACGGGCGGAACGCCCGTGCTACGAACCCCATTCGGAGACGGGGACGACACGGAAACCGTTTGGCAATGGAAAGCTGTTGGGGGCGCGGGCCACGATGGCTGCGCTGGATACTTTGGGCTTTCCGATGACGGTGCGCACAAATTCCAGGTTGACGGCGTCGCTTGGGGAAGGGAGTTCGGTCCACTTCGCTTCGAAAAGCTCCAATCGCCCGGCCACATCCACCACAAAATCCACTTCACGGGCGCGATCGCGCCAGAAGAACAGGCCGCCGGTGCGGCCGGCGCGCCGTTCGCGCGCGCGGAGCTGCGCGAATACGAAGGTTTCCCAGATCGCACCCGCGGCGGGCGATTGGCCCAATGCCTCCTCCGTTCGCACGTTCAACAGAGCGCAAAGCAGCCCGGTATCGGCGAGATAGAGCTTCGGGCTTTTGACGATGGATTTCGTGCGATTGGAGAACCACGGCTCGAGCAGCACGACTTGTCCCGACGCCTCCAGCGCGGAGAGCCACAGGTTTGCCGTGGATGGGGCGATGCCCACATCACGGGCCAGGTCAGACTTGTTCAGCAGGTTGGCCGAACGTAGCGCACAGGCGCGCAGGAAGCGCTCGAAATCGCGCAGGTTGCCCACGTTGGCCAGCGATCGCACATCGCGCTCCAGGTAGGTGGCGATATAGGAGTTGTAGAAGGCCACGTGATCGATTTCCGGGTTGGCCTGAAGCTCCGGAAATCCGCCGCGAACGATGGTCGCCTCCAGCCCGGTCCCCGGAAGCGCGCGCGCGATTTCAGCCCAGGAAAGGGTCTCAAGCTCCACGATGTCCGCCCGGCCGGCAAGCGACTCCGCGACGCTCTTCATGAGCGTAAACTTCTGCGAGCCGGTGAGCAGGAACTGTCCGTTGCGATGGCGATGGGCGTCAACCACCGCTTTCAGATGCCGAAAGAGGCCGGGCGTGTATTGCACCTCATCGAGAATGATGGGGGATGCGTGGCGCCCCAGAAAAGCACCCGGTTCTTTTTCCGCCTGCTCGGCTTCGGTGGGGAGGTCGAGCGATACGAGTTTGTGGCGCGGGAATAGTTTGAGCAGAGTCGAGGTCTTGCCCGTCTGGCGAGCCCCCGTCAGCACCACCACCGGTCGCGTGCGCGCCGAGCGGCGCAAGCGAGGTTCAATGTCGCGGTGAATCCACATGTGCAAAATATACGATGTCATCGCATATTTTGCAAGCGGTTTGGTGGCGTCGGCGGTGGGAGTGTCACTTCTCCTACGGCTTCAAGGCCAAGCGCAGCTTGTCGGCGAGTGTGCCGGAGCTCTCATCTGACGGAGTATTGCGGTCCATCCACTCGCGCACTTCTTCAGCCTCGCGCGCTTCCGTGACGGCTTTCGCGCTCAGGCGGATACGTCGGCCTGAGGGATCGATTTCCAGCACGACGACTTCAACGTCCGCCCCGACCGGAAAGGCTCGTCGCAGGTCGCCTTCTTTCGCGATGCCGGTTTCGCTCAAGGGAATGACGCCGGTGCGTCCGGGGGCCAGATAGACGAACACGCCGAAGTTTTCGTGCCGCTCGACCTTTCCCTTGATGCGCGCCCCCGGAACAATGCCGGGCCGTGCTCCTGCGGCTCCCTCAGTCCGCGCCCAGCCTTCGGGAACGAGCGCCACGCCGATCCGTTTCTGTTCCGGGTCGATGGCCAGAATCTCGAAGGTGGCCGTCATCCCGGGAGCGACCTGGCCGGACCAGCCTTTCGATCCTCCGGTCGGCTCGAACGTGGAAGCATGGGCCAGCGCCTCGATGCCAGGCTCGAGTTCCACGAACGCTCCGAACGGCGCGACGCGCGTGACGCGGCCAGTGTGCGCCTGGCCCACTTTGTACACCTCGCCCACTCTCGACCACGGATCGGCGGAGAGTTGTTTCAACCCGAGCGATATCTTCTTTTTCTCTTCGTCCACGCGCAGGACCTTGACCGTGATCTCGTCGCCCGCTTTGACGATCTCCGCAGGGTCGGACACGCGGGACCACGCCATGTCGGATACGTGGAGCAGCCCCTGGACGCCCGCGCCCAGATCGACGAATGCGCCGAACTCACGAACGGAAGCGATGCGGCCGGTGATGACGGCGCCGGGGGCGATCTTGCCGCGTACCTTGGCGGCGTTCACCCGCTGCTCGTCTTCGAGGAGCGCGCGGCGGCTGACGACAATGTTCTTGCCTTCTTCCTTGTACTCAATGATGCGGAATGGGTAGACGTGTCCTTCGTGCGCCGCAGGGCTCGTGCCGCGCACGTCGATCTGCGAAATCGGGCAGAAGGCGCGACGCCGGCCGATGCGCACCTCGTAGCCACCCTTGACCGCCCGCTCGACTTTCCCTTCCACCGGAAGGCCGCTTCGGAAGGCGGCTTCGAACTGCCGATCGTTCGCCGCCGCTCCCGCCAGCTTGCGGGAGAGTGTCAGGGCGCCTGAGGTTGATACCACGATCCCCTGAACCAGGTCGCCCACCGCAACCTCGAACTGGCCGTCGGCGTTCTTCAGTTCGGTGATATCCATTGCCGCCTCACCCTTGCGGCCAATATCGACGAACGCCACCTCCGGGCCGATGGCAACGATCCTGCCCTCAACGAGTTCGCCTTGCTCGAGCCGCTTGGCCTGCACTGAGGCCTCAAACATCGCGGCAAAGTCTTCCGACTGATCACTCACAGCACGCTCCTCGTCATGATAGGGCTTCGCCCGCCGGCACTCATTCCCTCGTGCCGGCGCAAGCGGACAACCAGCGATTGTACCAGCAGGAGCAAATCATAAAAAGAATGAGCTCATTTGGGTAGTGGTGCAGTTTGAATTTCGTAGGAGCAGGGCTTGTCCCTGCCCTGCGAGCCTTCTAGTCCAGCGATATGGGGCAGGGCGCCCGCAAGGGGTACCCCTACGCCGAAATTTCAAGATGTTTCTGGTGTTGAATTTTCTATCCTCTTGGGCTACTCTAAGCCGCAGGAATTCCAGCAAGGTCAGCACCAGTAAAGCTCTGTCGTCAGGCGCCCGGTCCGCAATTGCTTCTCAGATACAGGCGCAAGGGAGCACAGCATGGGCGGACAAACACCAGGCTCGACTTGCGGCTACAAACTTGGAGGCCATTGGGTCGACAAAGGTACGAATTGCCGGTCGCGAAACACCCCTCATCGACCTCTGGGGAGCCATCCCAGCGCAGAAACCCTACTCCGGAGGCGTGCCACAAGCTTACGCGCTGAGGACGCCCGTGTCCTTCTCAAAGCCAAATTGCCTTTCGTGCTCAAGAAAATGACCGACGCGCAGATCCATCAGATGCAAAGGGTGTGCGACGCTGCGGTAGTTGATCCCGAGATCCGGAAGGAGGCGCAGAAGTACTATGACCGGGCGGGCGTCTTTACGGACGAAGGATCTGCGATTTGGGATGAGGCTGCCAAGCGCAAAGCGGATCGGATTATGGCCGGTTTCATTCAGGTTGATGACTGGGACAAGCGCATTCGCCTGGACTACCAGAAGCTGATGGAACCCACGGCGCTCGACCCAATAACGGACAATCCCGACGAAGCGTGCTATCTCCGGGGAATCAAGCAGACTCTCGATCAACGGGGAGTTTGGCTGCGATTCGAAGAGAAGTTGATCCGCGATCCGGAAGACCCGTCGGCCCACATCCTCGATGTGCATCACTTTGACGTGTGGCTAAGTCTTGGTCCGTCCGGCGACACGATTCGGACCGAGACAGGCAAGTTGACGCGCGACGCGCTTCTCAACACGACGGAGCTGGGCGCCGAATACTATGAGAAGGTTTACCTGGGACCGGTCCAGAAAGCGCTGGAGAGGGAAATATCTCGTCTGGACAGTCAGATCTCCACTGGACGGTCGCAACACGAATCACTCCGGCAGCTCCGCGCCGGTAGTCCTATTGTCTCAAGAGTATCGGATGTAATGGGGGGCGCCGATTTCCCCGACTATTCCATGTGGGACCCGGGTTTCAAATTGTACTTGCGCGCGCGGGAATTAAACATTGGGGGCAATGTCAAGGCGTCGCAAGCGTACCTTATGACCGCTGCCTATATGACGCGGACCTGCGCCGCAGTTCTTGCGGACTACCTCGACAAGAACGACCGCGGTTCAGGGAGGGCGGTGACGATCCTCAAGGTTCTGAAGACCTGTGGGCAGGTTGCCGGGGCCGCGTTGGCGGTGACAGGAGCGGTGGGTATTGCGCGCGCTGGAATAGCTGCCCTGACTGAAGGGAGCGCCGTGGGAACAACCAGCGAGCTTGACGTGGTGGGAAAGAAGGCGCTGGACGAATTCATCGCCAAAAATCCCGAAACTGCCGAGGGACTCAAAGAGGTCCAACTTGTTCCCGGGCCCAAGGGGAGTATAACCGGGTTTGTCAAAGGCGGCCACAGTTATGGCGCCAGCGCGGGTGGCTGGGGGAAATGGCCATAATCGGCCGGCGTATGTCTGCCGGGTAATCGGAATGCTCGCGTCTTAGTTCCCCCCTATCTAGCCATGGCGACAAGGATCTTTTTTTCGAAAATCCCACCGCTTCCTGAATGCCACCTCCGTGACTCATCGTGACGCTTGCACGACCTGGCGCCTTTGCGTGAGATTGTTTATTGCATTCGATACCTGCTCCATAACGCTGGTGTGCTTGCTTTGCTTCCACCCTTTCTGGTTTACTACAACCAGGGCTAATGCGTTGCATTTCGTGAAGAACCTCGCGGTCGTTACAGGGTGATCGCGCGATGAGTGCAGCATTCTGATGCGATTATTTTTGCGGAGCGCTGGGGCAGAAAAGCGACGGACAAGAAATTCTTACCACAGAGGGCGCAGAGTCCATGGAGGAACGTCTCTTATTTCTCTCCGTGGTCTCCGTGATTTCTGTGGTGAGCTTTTTGTTTTTAAGCCTGCTGCACTGATTCTCCCTCTGCTTCTATTCATCGCCCTCCCAACGCTGCGCGCGCAGTCGCCGCAGGATCTCCTTACCGTTCAGGGGCCGGCTGGGAAACCGGGCGGTCGCCTTGTGGCTTCCTGGCATTCCGAGCCCAAGACATTGAATCCGGTCACGGCGGTTGACGTGGTTTCCAAGGAACTGATCAGCCTGCTGAACGCTGACCTGATCCACATCAATCTTGCCACGCAACGCACGGAGCCGGCGCTCGCCAAAGCGTGGACGGTGAGCGGGTCAGGGAAGCATTACACGCTCGAGCTGCGCCAGGGATTGAAATTCTCTGACGGTCATCCGCTTGATGCTGACGATGTGGTCTTCAGCTTCAAAGTTTATCTCGATCCCAAGGTTCATTCGCCGCAGAGCGATCTGTTGCAAGTGGGCGGCAAGCCGATTCAGGTGCAGAAGCTCGGGCCGTATCGAGTGGGATTCGACCTGGCATCGCCCTATGCCGCGGCGGAACGAATTTTTGACGGCGTGGAAATTCTGCCGCGCCACCTTTTGGAAAAAGCTTACGATGACGGAACACTCGACAAGGCGTGGGGTTTGTCCACCAGCCCCGGCGCGATCGCCGGGCTTGGGCCATTCCGACTGAAGCAGTACATTCCCGGTCAGCAGATTCTGCTTGAACGGAATCCTTACTACTGGAAAGTGGATTCGGCCGGGCACCGCCTGCCTTATCTCGATGAACTCGCCTTTTTGATCGTTCCCACTGAGGACGCGGAGGTCATTCGATTTCAGTCGGGCGACCTCGACCTGCTCGAAAAAATCAGTGCGGACAATTACGCGGTGCTGGAGCGTGAGCAGAAGGCGCGCGGATACCGGCTCTACGACCTGGGGCCCGGAATGGAATACGACTTTCTGTTTTTCAACCTGAACGATTTAAGCGCGAAGCATCTGCCGGAAGTGGCGCGCAAGCAGGAGTGGTTTCGCCGCCGGGAATTTCGCCAGGCGGTGTCGCTGGCCATCGACCGCGAGGCCATCGTGCGCCTGGTTTATCGCGGGCGCGCCACGCCCATCTGGACGCAGGTGACTCCGGGAAACAAGTTATGGGCTGACGCGGCGATTCCGCACCCCGCGCGTTCGGTGGAAAAGGCCCTGGAGCTGCTGCGCTCGGCGGGATTCACGCGCCGGGCGGACGGAACATTGGTCGATTCACACGGCACGCCGGTGGAGTTTTCCATTCTCACCAATCCCAGCAACGCCCAGCGCAGCAAGATTGCGACGCTCATTCAGGATGATTTGAGCCGGCTCGGGATGCGCGTCAACCTGGTGTCCATGGAGTTCCAGGCGCTGATGGCCCGCGTGTTCGATTCATACGATTATGACGCCACGCTGCTGGGCCTGGTGAGCGGCGACGCCGATCCCAATCCAGAGATCAATGTGTGGACCTCAACCGGTGGCACGCATGTGTGGGCGCTGGCGGAGGCGCATCCGCTTGCCCCTTGGCAGGCGGAGCTCGATCGGCTGATGGATGCGCAGACCGCCATGGTCGACTTCGCCAAACGCAAGCAGGCCTACGACCGCGTGCAGGAGATCGTGGCGGAGGAAGATCCGGTCATCTGCCTGGTCAGCCCGAACGTGCTCGCCGCAACCAAAGATGGCCTGGAAGGGTTGGAACCTTCAGTGATGCGCAATTATTTGTTGTGGAACGCCGAGCGATTGTATTGGCGGTAGCGCGGACCACCGGTTTTGTGGTTCGCGGTTTGTCCCAATGGCACAGCTCTCACCGCCACCACTGGATTTCCGTACCGGAGGGGCAATCTTCATCTGCGTGCCGGAAAACCCGCGGACTGCAAAATCGGCAGTCCGCGCTACAGACCAAGCAAAATCCGGGGTTAAAGCCCTTGCCCATTTCTTCAAAATCCGCCACAGAGACGACCGCCTCAAACGCGCGGCTGGTGAAGGACTGCCTGAACGGTAAGGAAGAAGCTTGGCGGGCGCTGATCGACCGCTTCAAGAACTTGATTTTTTCCGTTCCCCTGAAATACGGCCTCTCGGCCGACGATGCGGCGGAGATATTTCAGTCCGTGTGCCTCAGCCTGCTGTCGGAGCTGGGCAAGATTCGCGATCCGCAGGCGCTGCCCGCGTGGCTGATTCAGGTGACGGCGCGGCGGTGCGCAAACTGGCGACGTGAACAGGAGCAATTTCCGGGCGCGGACGAGGAAGAATTTGAGGCGCAGGTGCAGAAGAAATCGCAGGAACTGTCGGCCGAGCAGGTGCGCGAAATCGAGCTCGAGCAGACGCTGCGTGAGGCGCAGGTTCCGCTATCACCGCAATGCCGGCGGCTGATCGAGATGCTGTTTTACGAATCCCCCGCGCGCCCTTATGAAGAAGTCGCAGCGGAACTGGGGTTGGCCACGGGGTCGATTGGGTTTACGCGGCAGAAGTGCCTGGAACATTTGCGCGCGAACTTGGAGCGGGCGGGATTCATGGGGCGGTAAAAACCCCTCACCCACCGCCATGCGGTCCCCCCTCTCCCCGAGGGCGAGGTAAATAAATTCTTTGCGCACGCCGCGCATTGAAGGCTTTTCCCTCTCCGAGGGGAGAGGGTGGCCGACGGAGGAGGTCGGGTGAGGGGCCGTTTCCCGGCCATAACGAACACAATCGTTACGCCCGCGCTACAGTTGACCTGATGCCAACCAAACCCACCAGCCCGGAAAAAATCATCGAGCAATTGGCGGCGCTTCCAGACGATTCGGCGCGGGGGAAGTATCTCACCCGGCATCGACGCCTGCTTACGCCCGCTCTGGTCGAGCAACTGGACGACGCGGTGGGCGGGCTGTTGCGCAAAGACCTGGTGAAGGCGCAGGTTCTTGCGGACGCGGCGCTGGCGATTGCCAAAAAACTCAAGGACAAGGAAGCGAGCGCGCACGCGCATCGCGCCAAGGCCAACGCGCTGTGGTTTGCCGGGCAGAACCAGCAGGCGGCGGAGCTCCACGCGCAGGCTGTGCAGCTTTTCGCTGAGGTAGGGAATTCCAACCAGGAAGCGCGCACCCTGAGCGTCTCGATCCAGCCACTGATTCTGCTGGGGGAATACGACCGCGCGTTGGCCGCGGCGGATCGCGCGCGCGCCATCTTCACCGCAGCGGGCGACGACCTGCGCCTGGCCCGGCTCGACATCAACGTCGGAAACATTTTCCACCGTCAGGACCGCTTTCGCGAAGCGCTGGAATGCTATCAGCGCACGCTGAAGCAATTGCTGCCGGACAAGGACGTGGAAGGCATCATCGCTGCGCT
>JASHTO010000207.1 GCA_030040515.1 Terriglobia bacterium | reverse complement strand
AAGCTTGCCTTTATTAACATCGATGTCTTCTGGAATTCCAGGCCGGATACTCTATATAGCATGCGACTCTCAGTTCTCGATTGGGCCACTGTAGCAGCCTACTTCCTCGTGAATCTGGCCATCGGATTCTATTACCGGAAGAAGGCGAGCGAGAGCACAGGGGAATTTTTTGTCTCCGGACGCGAGGCGACCTGGTGGCTGGCTGGCACGTCGATGGTGGCATCCACTTTCGCCGCCGACACTCCGCTGGCTTTCACCGGCATCGTGGCGACGCAAGGAATCGCGGGACTCTGGCTGTCGTGGTGCCTCGCCTTGAACGGCATGATGACCGTGTTCTTCTTCGCCCGCTTCTGGCGACGGGCGCTGTTGATCACCGACGCCGAATTCGTCGAAGTACGCTACGCCGGAAAGCCGGCTGCCTTTTTGCGCGGATTCCGCGCCCTCTACTTTGGGTTCCTAATGAACTGCATGGTGATCGGTTGGGTGAACCTGGCCATGGAGAAAATCCTGGGAACCACGCTTCTCACTACCCGGCACGAGTCGCTGGTTATCGTCTTCGGGATCATGGCCTTCACGGGGTTTTACACTTCCATTTCCGGGCTCTGGGGCGTGCTGTGGACGGACATGGTGCAATTCATTCTCAAAATGGGCATGGTGGTGCTTCTCGCTTATTTCGGTGTCGAAGCCGTGGGGGGGATGCGGGTGATGAAGGCCAAGCTGGCGGTCGTGGACGCCTCGCGAATGGCCGTGCACGGCGGTTCGGGCTCCATTCTTTCTTTCATCCCCGAACTCCACTCCCCCTGGATGCCCTTCCTCGCTTTCTCCGTCTACATTGGGATGCTTTGGTGGGCCAACTGGTATCCGGGGGCAGAGCCCGGGGGCGGGGGCTTCGTTGCCCAGCGGATGTTCTGTGCCAAAGACGAGGAAAATTCGCTCAAGGCGACGCTCTGGTTTCAGATCGCGCACCACGCACTTCGCACCTGGCCATGGGTTCTCACCGCGCTTGCCTCGGTGATCCTCTACCCTCACCTCCGCGACCCGGAAATCGGTTATATCAAGGTCTGGGTGGACTACCTGCCGCCGGCATTTCGGGGTCTCATGTTTGCAGCATTCTTGGCCGCATACATGTCCACCATCGGCACGTTGCTGAACTGGGGTTCATCCTATATCATCAACGATTTCTATCGTCGCTTTCTGGCGCGCAATGCAGGAGAAAAGCATTACGTCTGGGCTTCGAAACTGGCCACTGTTTTCCTGGCGGTGGCGGGCGCTGTCATTTCGCTTTACATGAGCAGTGTCGCCGGCGCCTGGGAACTGATGTTGGCCATGGGCGCGGGAACAGGGACGGTCTACCTCTTAAGGTGGTACTGGTGGCGCATCAATGCCTGGTCGGAAGTGTCGGCCATGGTCTCGGCTTCCCTGGGCACCGTGATCATCCAAACGCGCCTACATTTTACCGGGCCGCCTCTGGACGTCTTCGCCAAGCAGATTATCCTGACCGTAGTCCTTACCACAGCGGTGTGGCTACTGGTGACCTTTCTCACCAGCCCCGAGCCAGACTCCAAGCTCCTCGAGTTCTATCGACGGGTCAAACCCGGATCGTTGGGATGGAAAAGGGTGGCGGCAATGGCTCCCGAAGTTCCTTTGGGTACCGAGATCTGGCGCAATACCCGGAACTGGATCTTTGGCAGTGGCTTGGTGTATATGGCCACCTTCGGGATCGGGAAGCTCGTGCTGGGGTCACGCTGGCTGGGCACTATATTCTTGCTCATTGCGGCGATTTGCGGCTACGCCATTCGTTGGGACTACCCCCAGGAGATGCAAGGAGCCCCATCGGCGGCGAACAGCCTCGGTCAGATCAAGTCACGTCATTAAGAGAGGTTTCCATGAGCACGTTACGAGCAGAGCCATCGCCAGGGTCTTTCCCCTTCGAGCTTGCGAAGTTCATAACCTATCGCGATCGAGAAGTGTGCGAAAGGGTCAGGCGTATCAGAAAACAGGATATTTGCAAGCACTCCAACCCGGCGTTTCGCATCAAAGTCATTGAAGATGCTGAGACGTTCTATGCGGAATTTGCATCGGATCTCGTCGGGCGTATCCAGACTGCCCGCGATGCAGGCAAGAAGTTTGTGGCGATCCTGCCGGTAGGACCCACACCGCAATACGAACTCGCAGTGCGCAAAATCAATGAGACGCGTTTGAGCTGCAAGCACGTTCACACTTTCAACATGGATGAATACGCCGACGAGAGTGGAAATACTGCTCCCCTCTCCTGGCCCGGTTCCTTTCAACAGGCCATGATGGAGAACTTTTTCCTGAAGATCGATCCGGCTCTGCGCCCGCCCCTCGATCAGATCCACTTCCCCAGCAAGGACAATATCGCGAGCTATAGCCGAATGATTGAGGACGCAGGCGAGGCGGACGTTTGCTATGGAGGAATCGGCTGGTGCGGCCATATCGCCTTCTGGGAAGCGCACCTGGGACTTGAGTTCGGCGGTGACCTGGCGGCTTTCAGGAAAGCAAGGGCTCGTCTTGTGGAACTGCACCCCATGACCATTATGCAGAATGCTCTTCACTCCTTCAGCGGAGATTGGTCGTGGGTCCCACCCCAGGCGTGCTCGATCGGTCCACGCGACATTCTCGGAGCACGCGACCGGAGCTTCTGGCTCGACGGGTACATCGGCGGCGGAGTCAGTTGGCAACGCTTTATTGCGCGGCTGGTTGCGCACGGCCCCGTGAATCCTCTGGTGCCGGGGTCGATACTCCAGGAAGTGCCCGGGAGTTACACGATTATGGGCGGTGTGGCGGACGACGTGGTGATCGCCATGAAATAGAGCCCGCAGGCTCGCGGTTATCGGGCGATGGCATTGCGGCAATCGCTGGCTTGAGTTGAATGGCGGAATTCTATTGAGGGGAAGAAGTTCTCATGGATTCAAAAAATAAGAAAGTCCTGGTGGTGGGCGCCCACCCCGACGACGCGGAAGGCTTCTGTTCAGGAACTCTCTTTCTCTTGAGAGAGGCCGGCTATGAACTCCATATCGCGACGATGACCCTGGGGGACTGTGGCTCGGTCGAGCGTGGGTCTCAGGAAATCCGGCGGATTCGCCGGAAGGAAGCCGAAACGGCGTGCGCGTTCCTCGGCGCGACCTATCACTATGTGGGTTTTAA
>JASHTO010000206.1 GCA_030040515.1 Terriglobia bacterium | reverse complement strand
CTCACCTCAACTCCCCTCCCCCTCTTACCAGGAAAGAGAAGAGGGGAGAAGGGGTAATAGGGCGAGAGCTTATTCATGGCGGCGGCCAAGCCCCTTAGAGGGGTCAGCCGCCCTAGAGCCTCCCGGCTTGCGGGAGGATAATTATTTTGCCGAGCTCACGACGGGATATTAGCACGATTCGCAGGCATTCGACATACCGGGCGCCAGGAGCAATGAGCGACATCGTGAGACGGGAGGGAGGTTGATCCACGAGCGGTTGGAAAGGGGAAACCGGGGTTTCCCGGGCGCTTGGTGCGCCCAGGAGACCCCCATAATTGACCTTACAAGTTTACCATGTCACGTGCACACCAAACTCAAAGCGGCGCATCGTGTAGGATGGCATCAGACTGGTTATCTCGGTATTAGATGGTACGTCCGCGTCCCAGCCGGGGTTTGACAAGTTCGTAAAGTTGAACGCGTTGTACGCGGCGGCACGAAATTGCACGGCAGTCTTCTCGCGATTCAGAGGAGTGGAGAAATCAAATTCCTTCCACAACGCCAAGTCGATGTTGACTGCCCCGGGGCCCCGTAGCGAACCCGTACCCGCATCGCCGTAGACGGTGCCGGGGTCGGCGAAGCAGGATTGGTTCCACCACTGAGTGCGACTCTGCCCGCCGGGTACATTGCGCCAATTGCAGCCGGGAACCGTGTTCGCGCGCTGGCCCCAGTTGACATTCAGTTCGGCGCTGTTACTCCATTCGGGGGTGAATCCAAGCCCAGACCCAAGCGCGGTAACGCCACTGAACTGCCACCCACCCAGCAGAGCTTTTTGAACTCCACTGGCACCGGAACCCCACCTCTGACCCACTCCGTACGGCAAAACGATAGTATGGGTAAGATTCCACGTGAAAGCGCGATCCATGGTACCCAACGACCAACTGCCGCTATACGCGCCGCTCCCTGCGCCGGGACCATAATCAGTCCGCCGGTCGTAGGGATTGTCGCCGGAGTAGCTCATGTTCTTTTCCCACACAATGTTCGAGTTTACCGTCAGGTTCCTGGAATACTCCTTCTTAACCTGAATCTGCAAAGAATTGTAGTTCGAATTCGAACAGTTGCACATCATCTCGATGGGAGAAGAGGTCAAGCCGTAGAGCTGCGCAAAGGGCTTGTTGTTATCCTGATTGCCGGGGCCGGGAACCGCCGAATTCATGTCGTACTCCCACGAGAGATGCGTGCCCACAGCGCCGACGTAGGCCACGTCGACCAGCATGCTGGGTGTCAACTGCCGCTCCACCGTGAAGTTGTACGAATTCATGTTTTCAGTCTGCCAGTCATTCGGACGAGTTTTGAGGGTTTGCCCGTTGGGGGCAGGCAGCAGGCCGTTAGACGGCAGCACCGGAGCCGGGCTCGCCGGTGGACCGTCATCGATCAGGAAGATCGGTGTATAGGAAGTGGCCTGAGTGATGCTCTGCTGAGCGGTGATGGGGTAGATACTGGTTAGATGATAGAACGTTGCGTCGTAACCGGATTCGAAAAAGCTTCTGCCGAAACCGGCGCGAATGACGTTCTTGGAACTAAGGCGATACGCGATCCCGATACGCGGGGAAAAGTCGTCGTCGGGCGAATAAATGTTGTCGGTTTTCGAGTTATTGCCAAGGTTCGAGAGATCGATATCCCCCGTGTTGGGATCAAACTTGGCGAGCCCGCCGGGGAAATGAGCGGTGACGGCGGTGAACTTATCCCACCGGACTCCCAGCGTCACGGTCAGTTTGCGATTGACCCGCCAGACGTCCTGTCCGTAAATCCCCAGCCGGGTCTGACGCTCACCGGGGAACTGGGCAAAGACTGCCCGGTCGAATTCGCTGGGATCACCGAGCAGGAAGGAAGCCGTCCCTATTCCTGAAACGGCGGCGATGGACTGGCCCGTACTCCCGTAGAGGGTGGTGTCCGCGTCGCCCGTGATACCTTGGTCGAATGTAAAGTTCCCGCGGCTACTGGCATTGACAGATAGGAAGTTAAACTCCTGTCGCTGCAAATCGGCACCGAAGCGCAGCTCATGGGCACCGTGCATCCACGTCCAATTGTTGATTCCCTCGAGGGTGGTCGTTCCCTCAAAGCGCGGGATGCCCGTGCCGGAAACCGTGCCCTCGACGAAAGCGCCGTAAGGACCGTCGATCGTCAGTCCGGCTAAGCCATCCGTTAGCGGCGAACCGGTGTTGATGTTGGGAATCCCCACCTTATTGTCCGTCTGCAAACCGGAGTCTGCCTGCAACGCATCCAGGTAAAAGCGGTTAAACCCGATGCGCGCCTCCGTCAGCAGGCTGGGGCCGAAGGTGTGAGTCCAATTGGCAGCGGACTGCTGTTCCTTGGTATGCCCTGTCTCTGCGGCACCCGCGCTGGGAGCGGCTCCCCCAGCTTCGGTTCCCAACACCGACCCGTTAATAAACAAATCGGTGAAGTAGCTGTAGCGAACGAACACCTTATCCTTGTCAGAGATGTTGTCGTCCACCCGGGTATCGACTTGGTTCTGGTTAAAGGTGGATGGCACGGTTCCGTTATAATTGTTGTCGGTTGTCGTGCCCGCAATGTTCGGTTGGGGCAAAAGAGCCAGAAGGTTGTTGGCGACGGGGTCGATGCGGTTCGTGGGGATGACATTGAGTGTACCCCCGGAAGAGAACTGCGTTCTGCCTGTGCCGTCTGCATTTCCAGTGGTGGGGTCGTAAATCGGGTTCGTGGTGGCGAACGCACTAAAGTTGCCCTCGGCAAACTGTGCGTCCGGGACAGTAACAATCTGACCCACGGACTGCACGAGCCGGTTAAACTGAAAAGCCCCGAAAGCAAACAATTTATCTTTCTTGATGGGCCCGCCGAGGCTAAAGCCTCCCTGGTTCCAGTTATAGGGGGGCACACCGATGCCCTTGCCCAAAGGTCCTGTTCCTGGAGTTTTTTCGGTCGTAGGGTCTGCGGCAAAAGTATCCTTGTTGCGGTTGAAATAATTTAGGGTTCCATGCAGTTGGTTGGTGCCAGATTTGGTCACGTACTGTGCAACCAATCCAGACGTCTGGCCGAATTCGGCATCGTAGTCAGCCGTGGATGCTTTGAGCTCCTGGACCGAGTCCTGGAGGGGTACAATGACCTGCAAACCGGAAAATCCCGCATCGATGTCGGTAATACCGTCAAGGACGTAGGTCTGGCCCCCCGACCACGTGCCATTCACCCATACGCGGGCATTTTCCGTGGGGTTTTCACCCGGACCCATGGCGATGGTATCGCGCTCGGCTCCCGGCACAACTTGCAGCAGTTGGGTGACGTTCCGGCCCAGGATTGGCAGGTTCGCCACCTCTGAGGAATTAAAACTGGTGGCAACTTGTGTGCTCTCGGTTTCCAATTGGGCGGTCTGGGCGGCCACCGTAATTTCCTGGCTCACGGCGCCCAATTCCAGCTTGGCGTCCACGCGCACGCTGGCCGAGACGGGCAATTGAATTCCCGTTTGGACGAATTGCTTGAAGCCTCCCTTCGCCTGCACCACTAAATCATAAATTCCAGGATCCAGGTGCGTGATATTGAAGCTGCCTGTCGCGTCCGAGGTAGCCTTGCTGATCACTCCGGTTTGTTGGTTCTTGACGGTCACCGTAGCATCTGGAACGGCGGCCCCGGAGGGGTCGGTTACGTACCCAAGAATTGTGCTCCAAACGGCTTGGCCCCGCAGGGGACCGACTGAAAAGCCCAAGAAGAGTACCAATGCTGAAAGCACCCACGCCGACACGCGAATGGCGATATGGGTTGGTGAATGATCGCCTGCCCTCAAGCCACGGGGAACCCACGGTTGTGCATACCTCGGCGACATAGCGCAATTCCTCCAGTTGTTAAGATTTAAAGCCTTTCGCGAAGATACCCTTTTTGGAAGAGCAAACCAAGTAGCTGGCCAAGAACCACTTTGTGAGCCGAACATGCGAGTCATGGGAAATTGTGCCGGACGTGACGGAATACTGGTAGGAGCAATCCACGCACTCGCACAGGTGGCGTTCTTTCCCCGCCTTGCCCTCAGTCTGAAATTTGGAAATCCGCTCGCCGTTGCAACGAGGACAGCGCAGCCCTTTAGGCCATCGGATTTGCTCGAAATGAGCAATGCACCGCTCTTCAGTATTGAACTTCTGGAAGTGCTGAGAAATCGATGCCTGCATTTTCACGCTCAAAGCGTAGCATGGTTAGGATTCTTTGCAAGGGGATAATCGCCAAGATTTATTTGCCGGAACGGCCTTACTAATCCACAGTTCTTGACTTTTGCGCGATTCGACAAAAGCCGAAGAAAGGATTCTGCTCTCCGCCTTGACTCCTGGTTGGATATAGGCATTGCCCCTACAGCAAAGGACCATTCGATTTTATTATGCTTATAAAAATTTCAGATTACACGTGACCTCTAAGCAAATTATGGGCCATTACGTTGAGCTTTAATTTCATTGAAAACAAGTGAGTTACAACGGTACTAACGCATTTTTTGTACCTTATTACCGAAATCCATATCCGGTTTTTGGAATTCCTCCCGCGTGCATAGAAGCAGCCGTCAGTCTAACGGCGTTCTAGCGCGGTTGTCCGCGCACACGCGTGACGCCGGCGGAAACATCGTCGCTATGGAGACGATTTCAGTTTTGTCTCTGAATCTTGGCAAAACCGCGATATTCTTCGATGTGTCGGGAGTGATCTGC
>JASHTO010000205.1 GCA_030040515.1 Terriglobia bacterium | reverse complement strand
TTCGGTTCCGTGCTTGAGCTGATCGAGCGCCGCTTGAAGCTCAACCGCCAACTGTTCGGCCAGGTCGGTACGCCCGGCTGCCAGCGCGGTTGTCTTGAGGTCGGTAATCGCCCCAATCGAATTGCCCTTGGCGGCCATGGCCACCTGGGGAAGATTCCACCAGGGCGAGCGCTTCTTCGAGAGCTTCTGCTTGCGATTGGAGAAACGCTCTTGGTAATTGAACCGGTCTTCGACCCAGCGAGGAAACTTCTCCGACTCGACGACGCAGACGTAATCGAAGTCGTAATCGCCGCCGTTCAGCTTCGCGGTTTCCGAGTGCATGATCAATGTCCCGCGCAAGCACAGTTGAGGACCGATGATCCGGTCGAGTGCTTCCATCACATTCATGGAACATCCTATCTTGCCAAGGCGTTCCATGAGGAGCGGTAGCAGTTCAGAAGTTGCTAACCTCGTAACCGGCAGTAGGTCTTCCTTGGTGCGAATCGGGTAGCGAACAGAGAGCAGTCGATTCGACGCCAAGCTGACCGATGCGGAGTTCCGGGGAATCCAGTCAGAACCGGAGTAGACGTCCCCGTTTTGCTCTATGAGGAATCCATCATCGGCGAGGGCGAAGGCCGGTAAGCGCAGGCCACCGGCGGTTGAGACCTTGTAGGCCCATTTGGCGAGCAGGCGGTCGAGTTGCGAATGGATCCACGGATGCTTGAGCATGTAGCCGGTGGGATCGGCTTTCAGGACTGCCTCCACGATGGTGTGCTCGATGCCGGTGTACTCGGGATCGAAGTTCTGGTCGTCATCGACACCGATCACAGCCTGAGCTTCGGATGTCCCCAGCAGTTCCAGCAAAGATTCGAATTGCTTCCCCTCAAAGGCTTCCCGCACTTTCTCGATTTCGTGAAGAGCGTAGGGTTTGATCTCTAGCTCCATCGAGTCCGTGGGGGCGTGTTCAACGAGGGTGTAACTTCCCCGGAATTCCAAGGTGCGAGAGACATCACGAATTCCCAGCACGATGGGACCACGAAAGGTGCGAGCCGAGCCCGTGAGCCATTTGAGAATGGTCGGCTTGCCTTTGTACTCCGGCTTGACCGAGGATGCCGGCAGGATAATGTCGGCATCGAGGCGCTCCGCAACCTGGTCCGTCATCACCTTGAACGAACCCTTGGCTTGAGTCCGCTCAAAGGCCAGACGGAATTGGTAGAAAGCTCCCGGCGGAATCACTGCGTGGCGGATATTCCTCTCCGCGGTGCGGTGGAATTCCTCGGTGGCGAGGTTAGGGTGGATTCTCTTGAGGCGCTCGATTTCCCGCTTGAGCAAAGCGGCTTTATGTCCGGCCTGCAACTCGCGGAAGAGGGTTTCAGAGATCCAACCCCGACAGTCGTTCGTTCCCAGCTCATGGTCCTCAACCACCAGTACTCGGCATTCGAGCTTCTGGATCCGCACAAGGCAATCCGATACCAGGATACCGAAGTAGGTCATGGCGGCTTCGGGCCAGTTACCAAAGCGCGTAGCGATCTCCCGTTCGCGCATGGGATCAACGGCGTAGAATTTTCCGTTCTTCGCTGATCCACTGGTCCCGATCGACGCGAACTTCTGTCCTTCCCATTCGAGCCGGGCGAGGGCTTGCTCAACCGTTGCACGCTCGAAAGGCGAAAGCTCCTCCTGGGGAACATCCACCGTGGCGACAGCAATGCCCGGGTAGAGTCCCTGGAGAAGGGTGTTCGAAAGCTCGTGTTCTCGATCCAGAGGATTCAACTTCTTTGTGACCTCACCGTTCCGGTTGATTTCCAGGGCGAGCACAGCGGCTGCCCCGTTTGTCGAATCAGTCATGGCTCTCCTCCTGTTCTGGGTTGGTCGGGCACAGAACAGTCCGGAGGCCGCAAGCGGTCTCTTCGCTGTCCGGTGCCGAAAGGTGGGAAATCTCTCGGCTCTTCCAGCGAAGAACCGGATATTCGTCTTTCCCTTCTCTCGTGCTTCGAGAGAAAGGTCTTCTGGCCCTGCACGTGAAACGCAGAGTCAAAACTCTTCCGCGATAGGGCTCGCGGTCAGCTTCGGTTTAAATGAAAGCCCTTATGATTCAGGAACTTCGTTTAACAGCCTCCTTCCTCAGAACGGGTTGCCTGCCACTACAGTCGACGAGGGCGCGGTACTCGATCACGGCGTAGTAGCTGACTCCGGCCTTGAAAGCCTCGGCAATCGCCTCGGCCTCGGTCGGGCACTCCCGATCCAAGGCAGGAGCGACGCCGCCCGCTCCGGGTTTTGCGAGGAAGTACTTCGTAGGCAGCGTGGTTTCGCGGGTCAGTCCCTTCACCTTCGGGGCTCGCGGAGTCGGATTCGCCGCCTGCGGTGCTTTACTCCCGTGAATCTCTGCTGCGCTTGTTTCCATATTTGCCTCCTTCGCGTCCATTCCGGCCGTCGCAATTACCGCTGCGGGTCGGGTGACGGATTTTCGAGCGAGCTCGGTTGCAAAAGGCCCGTATCACGATCACCCACCATTTGTTCTTCCCTATACTCGCCCACCAGTAAACCGCTCGGATTGTCGTCCGTCCTGCGATCTTCGACCAGACGGAGGGTGAAGCGGCCCACAATGCGGTCGGTCACTTCCGTCCCTTTACGGACCTGATGGATCTCTTTCACTCCGAAAGCGAGGTAGGTCCAGGGGGTGGTCTTCACGTGCTCGATGGACTTGATTTCAAAGTCGGAAATGATGTGGTCTTCTTCGATTTTGCCCACGGTGTCCGAATCGCGGAGTTGGGTGATGGTGTAAGTTCGAAGGTTCAGGGTCATCATATTGAGGGCTTCGGAAAGGTTCCGATCGACCGAGTCCGGTGTGTAGCTCAGGTAGCGTTCAAGAAAGTGTTTCACCACGGCCCTGCCCTCAAGGTCCGTGGGGGCTGCCTCCGTCCTCGCCTCGTCCGACAGCGAGAAAACTCGCGAAGCGCCTCGGTGAGCTGCGCCTACGACCGTGGCGTTTCCGTCTTTATCGACTCGGATCACCGTGGGCGGCTGCATGCGGACATAAATCGCAAAGGCGAGGGAGGTAAAAGCAATCACGCCGAAAATGATGGCGAGCAACATCGACCGGTTGGCATAGGCGCGCAGCATTCCATCGTGTTCGTAGTATTTGGCGTAGACAGCCCTATCGGGTCCATACGCAGATTCGGTCGACTTCTTCATTCCAGTTCCTCACTCCACGTTTTGAGTTTTCGCCCTTGCCCCTACATCTTGCCGACCATTTTCCCCGACCACGTCGCGGAGCGAAGCAGGACCAGCACGGTGCTGCCCACATCACCCTTGACGATTCGGCTGGCCATGAAAGGAATAAAGGCGATACAGATGGAGAACAGGATGCTTGCGAGCGCCAGTAGCAAATCCTGGCTCGCGTTCTGAAAGAACCCCGCGACTCCGCCCGAATTCAGGACGTTATTGACGCTGTTCACATTCAAAACCACCATCAGCGCGCTGAAGATGGCGTAAAGGAGGCCCCAGGATTGAAAAACCAGCATATTGACAAGGTACGTCCGCGCCAACTGTCCCACGCCGTTCGCCGGCAGGAGTGCGAGGACCAGGGGACCGGTTACGTACAAGACCGACCCATACAGCGAATAGAACAACGCGAAAAGTGCGTAGGTGATGGGCATGAGGATGAAGGCCACAAGAATTAATAGCGCATCAAGGAGCCCTGAGAGGCTTGCCCCCACTCCCCCGATGATCGACCACAGCGACTGAGTCCCACTGTTGTTCCAGTACCCCTGCAACTGCCCCATCCAGTTACTGAACATGTCGGTCGCGCCCGATAGACTCGTGATCGACTGGGCGACCGAGTTGAACATGCTGTTGACGTCGCGGAAGATCACTCCGTAGTTCGCAAACACCAGGCCCAGCAGAAGGTACTTGATCCCGGCGATCCCCAGAGCACGCACATCACCTCCGCTTGCAAAGGCCTGATAAGCCCCGAAAAGAAAGCTCACAATCAGGATCGTGCTGGCAATCCCGACAATGCCGGCGGTAATGTTCTGGCTGTCGATCCCATTCAAGGCGTTCGCAAACATCGTCTCGAAATAGAACATGGCTCACCTGGGTTGGAGCATTTGCTGGATTCTGAGTTGGAGGCTTGAGGCGTTGGTCGCTCCCATCTTGACGTCGGCACCCGCATTGGCGAGATCGACCGCCCGGACGCGCATCAGGTCCGCCATCGCCGCCTGCGTATAGGCGTTCGACCGCACGAGCCAAGCGTCGGCCTGGGCTTCGATGATCGGTGCGCTGCCGGGGGCGGCGGATTGAACGCCTTGATTGATCTGGCTCGCTGCCTGCAGTTCCAAATCCGCCAGGTTGTCAATGGAGATGGCGCGCTTCATGGCGTCCTGCGCGACGGCGTCGCTCATATCAATCATGTTCCGAGCGCTCTGGGGAGCGGCAGTCGAGGTCGGAACAGGCCCATAAACAGCCATGTAGTTTGGAGACGTACTCCCAATTTGATTGGCATTGCGAGAGAGCAGAATGTTTTCGAGTTGCTGGGTGGCCGGCAGTGTGGCGCTCGCCACCGGCATGTGGATAATGGTCTGGTTCAGGGTAAAGAGACGCTGAAGAGTCCCCACTAGCCCTTGTGCCTGGGTAATAGACGCCGGCGGCCAGACTACCGACTGCTGGAAGCTTTGGGTCCCCCGGTCGGTGGAGAGAACGGAATTGAGCCCGCCGCCGATTACGCGATTCAGGACGCTTGAAATGCTCGCCAAGCCCGCTTGCATAATCGCGCAGCAAGGGTCGAGGAATTGGGTCCTCGCCGGCCGCGGGGTGACCAGCGTTGCTACAACGATCAAGACGGCGACTCTGACCTTATGCACCCATGCCCACTTCAAACCTCTGCCCAATACTCGCCCCGTCGCCCGCGTAAAGATTCTGATGTTCTCCTTCATCTCTTTCTCCCTCCTTTCGATTTATTTCGATTGCAGAATCTGCTGGATACTCCCACCGAACTGGTTGGTATATGTCGCCCCGCGCTTTTGCAGCGCGTTGGAGTGCGCAAGCCGCCCCGCTTCCTGACGCAGTTCGGCAGCGATCATCTTCTGGGTCAACGCCTGGCTCTGGATGCAGGTTGCTACAGCCGTGGCGGTGAGAAAGGGTGCCGAGCCTGGGGCCGCTGTGCTTGCTGTGTCCTCAATCTGGTCGGCCATCGCGAGAGTTGTTTGACCGATGGCGTCAACCTCTTTGAGCGTCTTCAAATTGTCCTTTGCCAGCGCGTCATCCATGTCGGTCATCGCTTGGTCCTGCGGACTTGTAGCTCCGGAGGTCTGTAAGGGGCCATAGACAGTGTGATAATTCGTGGTGAGAGTGCCAAAGTCGCTGGTCTGTTGATTGCGCATCAAGCTCTCAAGAGCCTGGGTTCCCGGCAGTGTTGCACTCGCAAACTTGAGATTGAAGATGCTGATCATGGGAGTTCGGAATTGATTGGTCATCTGCGTGATCTGCGCCCGGGCCTGGTTGATAAGCTGGGTTGGCCAGACAGTCGCCTCGTACATGGTGCTCATCGCGGTTCTCACTGAATTGATTCCGTTGAGCGCAGAGCGAATGGTGCCGTTGATGACATTCAACACATTCTGGATCTCGCCCACGAGGCCCTGGGCATAGCTGGTCGAGGGCTGGGCAACCAACCCCGCTCCTATTATTCCTGCCAGCGCGAGGGCCATTACCTGTCTTTGTGTTCTGGCCCTCACCATGCCCCACGAAAAAAGAACAAATAAAACTGCCGTCATGCTCTCCCTCCTTGTCAGCTCTTTCCGAAACTTGATTCGCTCATTACCGGAGCGCCGCTGCCTCCTGCGAATCTAATGACTCTTCCGGCAGAGGAGGCAGGTGGGCGAGCCCCTGCGGGAACTTTCTGGCCAACTCCTGGTACGACTCAAGCAGTGGCCGGTCGTGGTTCTGACTGAGGAATCTTTGCCGGTATCGGCGCTCTCGTGGGAATGTCGTGCAAATCCAGTAATCGAGCGCCGTGGGCACGAGGCGGATCGTTTGGGTGGTCTCGGCCTTTTCCCCCAATACCAGTAGCGCCTGAGCGTACTGTCCCTTGCGAGGGGAACTGAATTCCTTCACTTCGCTTACGGCTGCAGGGTTAAGCGCGAGGTGCTTGACCAAGGGTGTGGTATCCCCCGGTTGTTGCCCGACGATCTTCGTCGTTGCGTTCTTGAGAATCCCGGGGCCGTGCTCGCGGGGCCTGGTCTCTGTTCCCACAAAGTCTTCGGGAGTCTGACTGATTCCCCATACACTTCCGTGGCGCTTGCGGGCTGTCCGGAACAGTTGCACTACTTCGGGCGCAAGGCTCGGCGAATCCAGCAGCGCCCAGCACTCGTCCAGCACCGTGATCGACGCCTGGCCGCCTTTGCCGGAAGCCCTTTGCGACACAGCGTTCGCAATTACCATGCTCATTGCCGTCTCGAGCCTTGGGTCGGCGCTCAAGCCTTCAACGTTGAAGAATAGCCAGCTTGAGTCGAGCCGCATCGTCGTCTGACAGTCGAAGAGATTGGCATAGACTCCCTTCTCACCGGTCCATGACCGCAGTTTGACCGATGCAAGCTTGGCCTCATCAATCGTTCTCTCCATACGCTCCTCATCCCGCCAGTTGGCAAGCTCCTCTTTGAGGTCGTTGAAAGTAGGAGTGGGATTTGAATACCGTGCAGCACATCGTTTGTAGGTTCGCGCCACAGCATCGCCCAGCAGGTTTTCGAGCAAGCTATCATCTGAATGGCGGTCGTGACCGATCATATGGAGGACGAGATTCTTGAGAAAGGCGATCTTGTCCTTGGTGGGCTCGGTATCGCCCTGAGGCAGGTCCCAGGGATTGAGGGTTTCCCTTCCTTCGAGGTCCACAGAGATGGGTCGTCCTCCCATCAACTCCACGAGCGGCTGGTAGGAGTCGCCTCTCTCTAGAATGGAGATCAGCGGATTGGCCCGAGCCAGCATGAGCAGGAACATTTGGGCCATAAAAGTTTTTCCACCACCACTCTTCGCCATAATCAGCATGTTGGCATCGCCAAGTGAGGGGTCGAACGGAGAGAAAGGAATCAACTGCCGCTGGGGCGTCTCAAAGAGCATGAGAGGTGAGTGCGGTGTGCCGCGCCAGGGAACCTCGACGGGCAACAGGTCCGCGGCGTGGAGCGTGAGCTGAGGAATCTCCCGCTTGTTATCACCTCCCATGGCAGGCAGGCTTCCGAAATACAGGCGCTTTTGCGCCAGCATCTCAGGAATGCCGCGTGCGCCGTTCATGCGCGCTAGTGCATGGAGGACGCGTTGCCGCCGGTCGGCGAGCGCGCGTTCCGCCACTCCCCGGTCGACTTGGCTGCAGATTGGATTCGAAGTCCGGATCTCCACCAGCAGGCTTGCTTCGCATACTTTGAGCGAGCTTGAAATGACCTTCTTCAAGACGTCGATCAACTGCTCTTCTGCCACCTGGGCGTCCACGTTCAGACGGAAACCGCCATGAATGTCACGCTGGGCGGCCATCATCTTCCGTAGTCGGGACTTGAACTGCTTCTGCACCTTGGCCTGGTCGGGAAGTGTTAGCTCGACATTGACCACCAGCGGGAAGGGCATACTCAGGAGTTCGCGCAACATCCCCGGGAAAGTGGCATCCGGGAGGTCTTTGAGGCTAATGAACGAGTACAGCAACCCTCCGATCTTGATGTGGTCGTCGGCTTCGCCCTCCAGGTTGACGTTGGCGGCCTGGCTGCGAGCGCTGTCGTATATAAGCTGCTTTTCGGGCGGCCTCAGGGGAACGGTATCCTCCTGCAACGGATTGAGGGCTCTCTTGATTTCGAGAAATATCTCCTGATGCGTGAGCCGCCGCACCAGCATACCCGTCGAATGCAAGCTCGCCTCCACTCCCGACATCAGGCTGTTAAACTCTGCGAGGAAATCCTCGTGCTCCTGGCGTGTCCTCTCAATACATTTGCCGGCGGCAAGACTCCGCTTGGCTCCTTCTTTCGATTTCATCTTGTGCTTCCATTCGAAGTCAGGCGATTGGTGGTGAATGCGCGGACCCAGATGAAGTAGGCGTGAAGCAAGTGGCGTACATAGTCACCAGCCCCCTCGCGCTTCCGCCACGCCACCACATGCTGCTCGTCTATGGAATGAAGAATCGAGCTCATGTTGCGACTCTCTCGGCTGTGGCGGTCGAGCAGGTCTCCCGTCCCCTCGGTTATTTCAAACCGCAACTGCAGGCGCAGCGACCGTTCGGGAAGCGCGCGGATCAGGGCCTCCAGAGCCTGCTTGTTGCGGTTGCGTTCCTCGTCGCTCGCGTAC
>JASHTO010000204.1 GCA_030040515.1 Terriglobia bacterium | reverse complement strand
CGCCTGTGCAAAGGCGCTCACCGGATCGCGTTGCTTGATGAATTCCTGCAGCCTCGGAACGTGGGCAATCGGTATTCCAGCCTCGGTACCCACCAACCGGCAAACCTGGATCAGAGGATCGGCCGAACTGCTTCCCGATTCCAGAAGGGATTTTTCTTCGCCCCGAATCGGTTCGGCAAGTTTGTACAAGGCGGCTTCGAACACATTCGTGTCAGCCGCCGCTACCATTCCCAGCCGCACTTTTTCCTTCTGCTCCTCGCGCCGCCGCTGGGCGACGAGATAGGCATAAATCTGTTCCTGGAATTGCCGCAGACCCAGCCACTGCGGGTCCGCTACAAGCCAGTCGAGTGTTCCGAGGCACTCCAGTTGCGCGGGCGCGGAGGCTTCTAGCCAGGCCCAGCGGCTTACGGGGAAAAATCTCGATGCATCGGTTGCGGGCATCTGATCGTCGCCCAAGAGGCGCGAAGCGCCTTCCCGATGGCGAACCCACGCCACGCTGGCCAGGGGAAGTATCGCGGCCGGCTTGCCGTCCACGACCACGTCGGAACCGGGCGTCAGAATCTGGAAGTTCTTAGGCGCGGTTCGGTCCGCGACGGCCGAGCCTACAATCTCGATCCACTTCTCGATGAGGGGCAGGGCGGATTCGGGCGCCGAATGCTGAAGTTGTTTCACGGGCAGGCGAAGGACTTTCGAGCCAACGGCAGGATTGGCAATCACGCCGAACGCCGCATCCGGTAACCGGGAGAATCCCATCACAGGATTTCCGGTTTCCACGCGGATAAAATGGTGGCGCGCGCCGGATGGCTCTCCGCTCTTCAGCTCCACAAGGTAAAGATCGAGCTTGCCTTCGAGAATCACCCAGACGATTTCCGGGTCCTCGATGGGCAAAGGGATTCCGGAGTGCAAAAACTGGGTTTCTCCCATCTCCTCCAGCCGGATTGTCTGGGGAACGTTCATCTCGGGCTTTTAGACCGCCTCGATCAACCTGCGATACGGTCCGTCCTCTTGAATCATTTCTTCGTGTGTGCCGCGCTGCACCACCTCACCCTTTTCCAGCACAATGATTTCATCCGCGTCGCGAATGGTGCTCAGACGGTGGGCGACGATCAGGCAGGTGATGCCCCGGCGCCGCAGGCAATCATCAACGTATTTTTCACTGTAAGCATCGAGCGAGCTGGTGGCCTCATCCAGAACAAGAATCCGCGGATTATTGACAAGCGCGCGAGTTATTTCCAAGCGCTGCCTTTGGCCGCCGCTCAGGTTTCGCCCACCCTCTTCCACCCGGAATTCAAATCCGTTGGGGAGGCTGGTAATTTCGTCGTAAACGCCCGCATCCTGCGCAGCCCGGTTCAAGACCGATTGCTCCACGGTGGAGTCCCACATGGTCAGGTTCTCGCGCAAGGTTCCATCGAAGAGAAAAATCTCCTGGTCCACGAGGGCGATGGAATTGTTCAGCACGCTGCGGGAAATCTTGTTTCGCGGGCGCCCGTCAAAAAGCACTTCGCCGGACCAAGGCTGGTAGAGTCCGGAAACGAGCTTCGAAACCGTGGACTTCCCGCTGCCCGAGGCGCCCACGAGCGCCACGCGTTGCCCAGGCTTCAAGGTAAGGCTGAAGTTGGAAATCAGCGGTGCATCCAGGCGGCTGTAACCGAACGTCACATCCACGAGTTGCAGGTGTCCGGCCAGCCGCTCATGTTCGGTGCGGGCCGCAGGGGGCGCCGCCGCGGAGTCCACCTGCGGATCGGTGGGGTAGCGGAGTGTGTCATCCAGGCGGGCGAGATCCCCTTCAATCACCTGCATCTTGTTGCCGAGGTCCACCAGCTTGTTGACGGGGTCGATGAAGCTGGTCATCAGACTTTGGAAGGCAATGAGCATTCCCATGGTCAGGAATCCGTTCATCACCCGCAGCCCGCCCAAGCCCAGGATGGCCGCGGTGTTGAGCCCAGTGAGAAAAGTAGGGATGGCCGAAAGGAAGACGGAGGAATAGCCGAAGCGCTGGCCCGCATTGACCACCTTCGCCTGATAGCCGCTCCAACGCGCGAAAAAATCGGATTCCGAGGCGGACGATTTGAGAGTTTCGATCGTTTGCAATCCACTCACCGAAACTCCATACAGGCAGCCCTGCTCCTGAAGCAGATGGCGGTTCTGGTCGACGCGCCTGCGCTGCACGATGCGCAGTGCGGCAATGTTGATCGCCGCCATGACGACTCCGATAAGCGTTAACAGCGGATCGTACTGAACCAGCAGGGCCGCGTAGATCCCGATGAGGAGAATGTTCACGAGGTTCGTCGCCACGTCGCCGGAGAGCAGCGTGGCGACCTGGTCATTGAGCTGTAAGCGCGAGGACACTTCTCCGGCATATCGCTGGGCGAAGAACTCGGTGGGCAGCCGCAGCACATGCCAGAAGAATTTGGCCGAAGAGGTAAGCGCCAGCTTCAGTTCGACATGCATCAGTGAATCCTGCTGAAGCATGGTCAGGAACGCCTTGACGGTGGCCGTGGCAGTCATGGCCAATAAAAGCGGCGCGAGCCAACTGGTGAGCCCGCTGACGAGGAGGTTATCGACATAAATCTTGAAGAAAACAGGAATGAT
>JASHTO010000203.1 GCA_030040515.1 Terriglobia bacterium | reverse complement strand
CGCGGGCCATCCCGGCTCTTTTGACTTTTGCGCTTCGCTCTTCATCAACCGCGCTTCTTCAACCGAGGGTCCGGGGGCCATCCACCTATTTGCTCGCCGGCGTTGGGGCCATTTGCACGCGGACCTTGGTGCTGTCTTGCAGTCGATCAACACCGGTCATCACCACCACGTCCCCCGGATCGATCCCGGAGGTTGCTTCCGACTCATCACCCTCCGAAATGCCCACGGTGATGGTTCTTACAGTTACGGTTCCATCCAGGGGCTTCTCGGTGTTCGAAGCGGAAGTGGATGTCGCCTGACCGGCATGTGCTGGCGTGGGGTTCTTCGCCTGATGAAGGTCATTCACCAGATAGACGTAGGTTTTTTGTGAATTTCGCTGGACCGCCGCCGTGGGAATGAGTGTCACGCCGGCCTCTTCCTCCACCAATAGCCGGGCGTTGACAAATTGATTGGGGAACAATTCACCGTTTCGATTCTCGAAGTTGGCGCGCAGTTTGACGGTCCCCGTGGTGGGATCAATCTGATTGTCGACAGTTTCCAGCACACCCTCGGCGATCTTCTTGGACATATCCTGGTTATAGGCCTCCACCGTCAGCCTTGCACCGGCATTCAACTTTTCCATCACGTCAGGGAGCTGGCCTTCCGCCAGGGTAAAGATCACGGTAATGGGCTCGATTTGGGTAATCACCACCAGACCCGTGGAAGTGGTAGGAGTAACGTAGTTCCCCGGATCCACCAGGCGCAATCCCACGCGGCCCGTGATCGGAGCGGTGATGTGGCAATATACGAGGTCCAGCTTGGCGTTATCAATTTGCGCTTGGTCCGTTGCCACGATTCCCTCATCGGATTTCACCAGAGCCTCTTGCGTGGCAAGCTGCTGCTCCGGCACGGCCTTTTCCGGCACGAGGGTTTGGTAGCGCTTTAGATCGACCCTGGCGTTGTCCAGATTGGCCTGGTCCCTCAGCAGTCCTGCTTAGGCGTTTTCCAGCATCACCTGGTAAGGCCTTGGATCAATCTCCACCAGGGGATCGCCGGCGTGCACGATCTGACCTTCCTGGTAAAGAACATTCATCAGATATCCGGCGATCTGACTCTGGACGGTAACCGTATGGAGAGGGGTGACCGTGCCCAGACCCGTAAAGTATCGGCCAATGTTTCCCTTGTAGGCGCGTGCGGCGATGACGGGAACCCTGCCTGAACCCTGGCCCCCATGCCCGCCGGATGATGGTGCCGCACTGCCGGCAGCGCTGGCGGAATTCGAGCGAGAGTGGAGGTAAACGTAGGTGCACACACCCGCCAAAATCAGGACAACAATCCACAGCCATCCACGCTTTTTGGGCGTTCCAGCCGGGGGGGGATCCGGCAGGTGGAAGCTCGGTGCGCCCTCATGAAGATCGTGCCCATTGAGGGTATTGGGTTTCTCTAGACTCATAAGCTCCTAGTCCCCGCGAAAACGTAGAAACAAGGCAAAGGCATCGTTTGCAGGTTCGCTTGAGCAGGACAGGACTTTCCCTGCCGTAAGTGATGGCTCGCCGCGGGATTTGCCCGAAGGCGACACCCGGCCCGCGCATCGGCAAAAATCAGGAAGCACGGGATAAGGGTTTCAAGATCCTGGGCACTCTTGATCATCCCAAGTTTGCTTCAGAATCCCTGAATCTTCCACCTTACAATTTTAACACTTTGCTTGGACGATGGAAATGTGCTCCTGGTTACCGCGTGTGTCGATAAAAGCTCTCTTTTCACAATAGAGACTCGAACCGCTCATACGCTTAGACTACGGAAACCGCTGTTCCGTTCGCTACCTCAACTCGGTTTAAAAACTTAATTCTTCCGCAATGTGCCCCGCAGGTAGTTAGCTCCGCAGCAAAACCGAGCGGCCAGCGTGCCCATCCCCGGCCTCACAGCTTGCCCAAGTGATAGATAAATCCAGCAGTATATTCAATGTTGTTGGCCCGTCCTCTGACCGGATAAGTTGCAGCGCTATCGGTGGTGGAGACGTAAGGTAAACCGAAGGCGGGTGAACCGCAAATGTGGTCGCGAAGGTCAATGCGGAATTTCCAGCGCTTTGAAATTTTGTGGTCGAGGCCGCCACCCACGGTGAATCCAAATTTATCATTGTGATTGATGTCCACCTGCGTGGCGACCGCGGCAAACCCGTGGTTGTAGGCGTACGAAACAGCCTGGTCCGTGGGGCTGTACCGGTCATATGCCATGCCCAGTTCCGCATAGGGTTGAAAATGGAACCGCCGGACAACGGGGGCATGAACCAATACGCTGGCGCTGCCGGAGTAAAATCGCGTCCGGTATAAAATTTCCTGGCGCGGATTTTGATCGGTGTTGGTCACGATCATGTTATTGGGACCCATCGTGAACGACGTCTCAATGCTAATGACTTTTCCGTAGGGCACGTCCGCTCCGATCATGAACTTTGTGCCCGGTGCGAATCGCGAATGAAAAAGATTCCCCGCCGAGAGCCAATCCTGCGCGTCCACCAGGGTTGAGCCGCCAGCCAGGCCAAAGATATCAAGCTGGGCGCCGGGAAGAAGGTCACGAAAGTCACGGCACTGCCCCGCCCCGATGCTCAAACCCCCAACTGACAGCACCATCAACCCCCTCACTATCCATTTCTTCATGATCGAAAGGTCCTCCTGGACGTCCCCTCTTCTCGAATTTCGTGCCGCGGCGAATGAGGTTGGGTCAGAAAATGCGGGGCAACTTCCCCGCCAGCAGGCCCCAAACCTTAGGGCCCCAATCACCCGCCCTTCACCGCTCGCCCGGCAGGATTTTTTGGCTCCATGCTTCGATGCCGGTCACCTTCGAGCCGTTGGTTTGCCTGTGAGTGGTATTTCGAAATTCCCAATACCGGATGAAAGCTTCACCACTCCAAATTAAGGAGAGACAGTTTACTACGCGCGAGTGCAATTGAACTACGGGCGATTCGGATTTTTCTCCTCCGGGTTTTTGCCTCCTCGCCCGGCGCTGGGGATGGCTATCCTTGAACCACGTCGCGAAAAACGGCCGCGATTTCTCATGGATCGCTATTTGAATCCCGGCGTGAACGAACCCCGGACGGTCGCGCTGATTGCGGCGGGGGCGAACAAGGAACCCGAAGTGCCACAAAACCTCCCCCAAAAGGTGGATAAACCCCAAAAGATTGGCCTTGACAACCGCTCACCAAACTGTCATAGTGTCATATGACAGAGGGCCTTTCATGATTTTGCAGATCAATTTTAAGTCCGGCATGCCGGTTTATCTCCAGATTGTGGACCAAGTGAAGGCCGCTGCGGCTTCCGGAGCGCTTCAGCCCGGTGAGGCGCTGCCTTCCATCCGCCCGCTGGCGGAGGAGCTTCGCGTCAACCGCAACACGGTGGCCAAGGCATACGCGGAGCTCGAGAGTCTGGGCATCATCGAAACCCTGCCCGGGCGCGGCTGCTTTCTGAAGGAAAACCACTCCGCCCTGCGCGAGGAGGTCCGGCGCGAGCTGCTGACGCAGGACGTTGACCAGGCCATCGTGCAGGCGCATCACTTGCAAGTCTCGCGCGAGGAATTTCTGAAGCTGGTGGAGGAGCGCCTGAACGCCTTGGAAGAAAAGCGGCGCGCCCACGAAGACACCAGGGAAAACAGGCACGAGGATATCAGGCCCCAAGACGCCAAGGAGGTCAAATGAACACCCCGACCCCGGTCATTCAAATCGAAAATCTGAGCTACGCCTACGGCCACGCCGAGGCGGTGCACGATTTGAGCTTTACCGTGCCGCCCGGCCGCTGCTACGGGCTTTTCGGCCGCAACGGCGCGGGCAAGACCACCACCATGAAGTGTCTGCTGAACCTGCTGCGCCCGCAGCGCGGCACGGTGCGCGTCTTCGGGCTCGACCCGGCGAAAACGGAAGTGGAAGTGAAGCGCCTGCTCTCCTACGTGCCCGACCAGGCGGTGTTTTACCCCTGGATGAGCGTGCGCGAGACGCTCGATTACCTGGCCAGCTTCCGCCCGCGCTGGAACCACAAGCTCGAGCAGGAGATGTTTGAGCGGTTCGGCCTCGACCCGAACCAGCGCACGGGCGGCCTTTCGAAGGGCCAGCGCACCCAGGTGGCGCTGATCGCGGCGATCTGCCCGGAAACTGACCTGCTGGTGCTCGATGAACCCACCAGCGGCCTTGACCCCATCGTGCGCCGCGAGTTCATCGAGGCTGTGATCGGAGCCTATCAGCAGGGCGTGCCCGGCCAGCGCACGATTCTGGTTTCGACGCATTTAATCACGGAATTCGAGGGCCTGATCGACGAATTCACGCTCGTGGACCGTGGCCGCGCCGTGCTGACCCTCGACGCCGACCAGGCGCGCGAGCGTTACCAAAAAATTCGCGCGCGATTTTCGCAACCACCGCCCGAAATCGACCTGCAAGGCGCGCTGAAAGTGCAGCGCAACGGCCGCGAATTGGAATTGATTTCCAACGGAAGCAGCGCCGCGCTCATAGAGCGTCTGAAGCTGCACAAACTCGATTCGCTGACCACCGAATCGCTGACGCTGGAGGAAATTTTCGTGGCGGCGCTCAAGACGTAAGCCCGCAGCATTTTGGAGTGCGGCAGCTTGCTGCCGCTTTCGGCGCACCTGTTAACAGGCGCGCCAGGGCTGGCAGCAAGCTGCCAGCCGGGAAAGCGGGAGCGAGCTCCCGCACTCCAAAATAAACCGCGAATGACGGAAGGAACATAATGAAAACCCGGAAATTGTTTGCAAGGCCAACGCTACCCTGCGTTTGCGGGGTCGCAGACGGAGACCTGAAGGCGCGGATTTTCCGCATCATGACGCAACCTCAGGCGCAAGATACGTTTATCGGCAAAAAGCTGCTGTTGGGTGCAATCGGCTTCGCCGCCATTGCCGGCCCTTTGCTTTTCGGCTTGATGATGGGGCCGCAAGTCCGCGCGCAATCGGCGCAAGCGCCGCAAGCGGCTGCTTCGCCCTCGCCTGCGCCCCTGCCTACGTTTGATGTCGCATCGATTAAGAAGAGCACTTCCGGGGAACTGCCATGGGGGCCGGATTTCAAGCCCGGAAGGTTCATCGAACGGGCACAGACCATCATCCTGGCCATCGCGGTTGCGTACAGCGTGTATCCGCTGCGAATTTACGGCGCGCCAGGCTGGGTGAATACGGAGAAATACGATATCGAGGCCAAGGAATCGGAGGCGGTCGCCGAAGAATTGGCCAAACTCCCTCCCGCACAGGCGATGGAGAAGCAGGCGTTAATGCTGCAATCCCTGCTCGTCGACCGGTTTGGCTTGAAAGTGAGCCACCAGTCAAAAGAGCTTCCTGTTTTCGCGCTGGTGATTGCCAAAGGCGGCCCAAAATTTCACGAGGCGAAACCGGATGAAAAGGGGCCTGACGTTGGGGGCGGAGCGGGGCAGTTGACATTTACCGCTTGCCCGATGTCGATCGTGGTTACGGTCATGACGAACACGATGCATCAGATGGTCATCGACCAGACCGGACTGAAGGGGAATTATGATTTTACGATTGAGTGGAGAAAGGACCAGACCATGTCGGGAATGCCCCGGGAACCCCGGGGAGGCGATCCGGGGTCTGATGCTGCGCCTCCCGATTCATCCGGACCTTCGTTTTCCACCGCGCTTCAGGAGCAACTCGGACTGAAGCTGGAATCAACCAAAGCCCCGGTGGATGTGATCGCCATCGACCACATCGACCGGCCGACGGAGAATTGACGTGGCACAGCCTGCGCGCAGCGCCTTTGGAGTGCGGTAGCGGCAGCTACCGCTTTCCTTCAAGGCAAACGCCAGGCCTCGGTGATTAGCAGGGCTGTTTAGCTTGGACGCAAAAGCGGTAGCTGCCGCTACCGCACTCCGAAGGTGCCTTCGGCACTGCAATGCTGAGGAGACACACATGACCGCCAAATCCACGCGAATTCTTAAGGAAGCACGACCGCTCGTCTGGCCCTGGTTGGCGGTGGCGATTGCGGGGGCGCTACCGCTGGTTCACGGGCCGCAATATCTCGATTTGGTGACCATGGTGGGCTTCTATCTGGGTATTCCCGTGCTTGCGACACTGGCTTTTGGCAGCGAATTCCAGAGCCGGACGTTTGCCCTGGTTCTTTCGCAGCCCATCGAGCGGCGGGAAATCTGGCGGGAGAAGCTGATGGTCACTGTATTCGCCGTGGTCACGGCGGCGCTGGTGTTCTCGCTGACCTTGGGCGTGCAGATCAATTATCAATACCCGCATTTCTTCATCTTCATCGCCGCGTGGACGCTGGCCATTATCGCCTCAGCGGCGTTTTGGACGCTCTGGACGCGCTCGACGATGGGCGGTGTGGTGCTGAATTTTGGAGTGCTCGCCCTCATCATTACCTGGGTGGACGTGGCGTCCCATTTGTACGACTCGCCCTATTCGGTTGAAGAGAATTCCGCGGCGATTTTGCGCGCCGCGTTGATTTTGACGTGCTATGCGGGCGTGATGCTGTGGCTCGGCTGGCGCCGGATCGAGCGATTTCAGGTTACAGGCACGATGGCGGGCGACGACCTGGTGACCGCCGGCCCAGACCTCATGCCGCGCGCCCTCGCCGATTTGTTCCGCAGCCGCTCGCGGGGAGCGATTCTGAATCTGCTGCGCAAGGAATTCCGATTGCTCCGTCCCGTGTGGCTCTTCACCATCCTCACGGCCGTCGGCTGGAGCGGCGTGACGGCATTCCAGGTCATGCGCGAACACGCGCGGGTGAAGTACCTGCCCATGACGGCGGGCGCCGTAGGCCTGTCATGCGCGCTGATCATCGCCATTCTGGCCGGATGCCTGTCCCTCGGCGAAGAGCGAACTTCCGGCCGGCATGCCTGGCATTTAACCCTGCCGGTTTCGGCGCGCGTGCAGTGGGTGGTGAAGTTTCTTACGGCGCTCCTCGCGGGGGCACTCTGCGCGGGCGTGGTGCCGCTGCTTTTCCTGGCCGCAGGCAAAAGCCTGCTGGGAATGAGCGTGCTGGCGGATCGCCCCGATTATCCCACCCTTTGGTTTTGGAGCATGCTGACGCTCACCGCCGCGGCCTTCTGGTGCTCGTGTGCAGCAGATGGAACCGTGACGGCGGCGTTGTGGGTTGTGCCCGTGCTCGCGGCCATCGGGTTCGCGCCGGAGGCGGGCCAGTGGGCAGGGAGGCATTTCATGGGCCTGCTGGAAGCGAAATTTAATCTTCTGGGGAACTTCCGGTTGGATGTGATGATAGACCATGTCCTGTGGCCCCTCCACGTGCCCCCGCCCAGAACCTTTTTCGAACGCGCACTGCGAATCTTCGTCGGGGTGACTGAACCCTACGCTTACGGGGAGCGAGAGCTGGGCATATTCATTCCCACGGTGGCTCTGGCCGTGGTGCAAAGTTATCGGATGTTTCAAAAGCAGGCCATCGCCGGGACGCGTGTGGTGGTGCGCAGGCTTTTGCCTCTGGTTCTCTTGACGCTCGGGTGCAGCTTTGCGCTCTCGGGATTGGAGCGATTCACCTGGGGTGCAGCGGGATGGCCCTGGATGATCATCCACACGACCCACGCTGCCATCGAAAAGCTCCTTGCCGAAAGCGCCAGTCAGGCAAAACCGATGGAGCTTAGTGCCGTTGACTTGGATAATGCTTATCCCCTTCCGAAGGACACTCTGAAACTGCTCCACAACGCCCGGATTACAGTTACGCCTGAGGGCCCTACAGGTGAGAGTCGCTACATCGATGAAACAACGCGGATACCTCTGTGGTTTTACCATGCCACGATTCATCTGGAAGACGGCACGGATTTGACAGCGTCTTTTGAACGAGAGGACTGGAGCGTCCGTATCCGCTGGCCGGGCGCCGCCGAAGATGAGCCGTTGTGGGGTCGGTAAGGCGCGGAGTATGGAGTGCGGTCCCGCCTGGGCGGGACCACTATCTTGGCCGGCAGCTCGCTTCCGGCCCGTTGACCGCCAGCAAGCTGGCGAAGGGCAAAGCGGCAGCAAGCTGCCGCACTCCAAAACCGCGGACCACACATGCGGTGGTTCGCGCTACTTCGCCGGGCGGGTGAACATTTCGACCAGCAGGGCTGAAACTGCGGCGGCGGTTTTGGGTGAAACCCTTCCCAATTTGCGGACCAGGCGGTTGCGGTCGATGGCGCGAAGCTGGTCGAGTGCCACCTGGCCATGCTTTGCCTGGAAGGTGAGCGCCACCCGGGTCGGATAGGGCCGCATCACGGTGGTCATAGGGGCGATGATGACGGTTCGCAAGTGCCGGTTGCTTTCGTCCGGCGAGACCACCAGGCACGGGCGAGTTTTCTGCATTTCCGCTCCCTCGGTGGGATCGAGTGAGACTAGCCAAACCTCGTCGAGGCGCGGGGAATCGCTCACCACCGCCACTCCTCGCGATCGAATTGGCTCGGGGCGCCGTCCAGCAGCATCTCGTCGCTAAGTGAAGACCCTGCCGCGCGGAAGGCTTCTTCCCAGCCCTCGCGCGGCCGGCGGGAGGCGGCAATCACCAGATGATTGTTCTCGATTCGAAGTTCCACGGAATCCCCGAAGCCGCACTGTTCAATCAGGGGCTTGGGAATGCGGATGCCGCGCGAATTGCCGACGCGCACCAGTTCGATTTTCATGGCGTTCGTTACCTCGTATGTACATTGTAACCACTGCCGCCGGTCTTGGCAAGTCCCGCGCGGCGGCCGTAGGGACGCCCTGGTCCCGCCTGGGCGGGACTGCTATCTTGGCCGGAAGCTCGCTTCCGGCCCGACGACCGCCAGCAAGCTGGCGAAGGGCAAAG
>JASHTO010000202.1 GCA_030040515.1 Terriglobia bacterium | reverse complement strand
TTCGTAGAGCGCGCTGGGCAGTCCGCCGCGCCGGTACCGGTGGCCGATCCGCCGAACCGCTTGCGGGGTTAAATGCACGATCCGGGCCACTGCCGGGGCGGTTAAGCCCAGGGTCAACTGCTGCAGCGCCGGGGCGCGCAGTACCACTCGCACCTGCTGAATACCCGCGCGCAAAACTCGCCGAAGTTCTTTCTGATCCTCGGCAGATACTTGCACCTCGATAGGGCGTCGCGACATGCCCCAGTATAGGCTCAAACACCGCCTAAAAGAAACCACTATAGAATCTTTTCATGCAGTCAAAGGCCTAGGAAGAGTTTCTGCGGAAGCGTGTGCATTGGTTATAGCGTTGAGCTGGGCGACGTCGGCGCGTGCGCAGTTGTCGAAGGCCGAACTCGCGCAACTGGCACAGAATGCGGACCAGCCTGTGATCGTGATCCTGAAGAGTCAACACCCCGTGGCCCCGGCCGGCAGCGCCGCCGAGGCCGCGCGCGAGGAGGTGATCGATGCCGAGCAGGCGCCTCTGATGAGCGAACTCAGCCAGATGCACGCCACCAACGTCAAGACTTACCATCTGGTAAGTGCCTTTGCCGCTACAGTCTCAAAGGACAACGTGGCAAGGCTAAAGGTGCACCCTGCGGTGGCGCTGGTCGTGCCCGACGTGGTCATCACGCGTCGAAAGCCGGCAACGGCCACGGCAACGCCGAATTCGGCTGCGTCGAGCACTTCGCTGCCGCTCAACGTCATCCCCGGCGCCTGCGGGGTCAATGGTGCGGTCTTGCTGGAACCTGAAGGGTTGGGGCTCACCTATACCGACTCGGACAACCCGAATGCTCTAACGGCACGCTCGCTGGGCCTTACGGGTGCAGGGGTGAAGGTCGCCTTCATCGCCGATGGCGTGGATCCCAACAACATTAACTTCATCCGGCCCGACGGCACCTCGGTATTCGTCGATTATGAAAACTTCACGGGGTACGGGCCCGGTGAGATTACCGGGGGCGACGAAGCCTTCCTCGACTCCAACACCATCGCCGGCCAGGGCATCTACGTCTACGATGTCAGCAACTTCAGCGTCCAGCCCGACCCCTCCGCGTGCAACCTCCGCATCGAGGGCGTTGCTCCGGGCGCCAGCCTGGGGGGGCTCGACGTGTTCGGGACATTCGAGCAGACCACGAACTCCAACTTCCTTCAAGCCATCGAGTACGCCGTCCAGACCGCGCACGTTGACGTGCTCAACGAGTCGTTCGGAGTAAACAACTTCCCCGATATCACCGCGCTGGACCTATTCAAGCAATTCAATGACGCCGCGGTGGCAGCGGGGGTGGTGGTCAGCGTTTCGAGCGGCGATGCCGGATCGACCAACACCATTGCTTCGCCGGCCAGCGACCCGCTGGTGATCTCGGCGGGCGCATCGACGGACTTCCGCGCCTTGGCCGAAACCAATGATGGCGCCTCGCGCTACTTCGCCACGACGGGGTGGCTGAATGACAACATCTCTGCATATAGCTCCGGGGGATTCGAAGAGACCGGTGCGACGATCGATCTGGTTGCCCCCGGCGAAGCGAGCTTCACATCGTGTGACGCGAGTCCGGCCTTCTATGAGTGCGTCAATTTCCTGGGCGTGCCCTCTGATGTTCAATTTACCGGTGGTACCAGCGAATCAGCTCCGTATGCGTCCGGTGCGGCCGCTTTGGTGATCGAGGCTTACCGGAAGACGCACGGTGGCGCCAGCCCAACTCCGGCGCTGGTGAAGCAGATTCTGGTCAGCAGCGTGACCGACCTCGGCGCCCCTGCCACTGAGCAGGGCGCGGGTCTGCTGAACTCTTATAATGCCGTGGTTCTGGCCGAGTCCGTCAACACGGCGGACGGATCGCCGAAGCCGGCAGGCAACGCCCTGCTGCTCTCCGCCAATCAACTGAACGCGGTGGGCGCTCCCGGCACGCCGCAGAGCTGGGAAGTGACGGTGACGAACAGTGGCGCGCTTCCCCAGATCGTAAACGTGTCCGGCCGAACACTCGGGCCGAACCAGAACGTTCAGACCGGCAGCGTTGTCCTGAACGACGCCACAAGCCGGCATTATGTGGATGAGGTGGGGGTGGAAGAAAACTACGCGGTCATCAACTTTCAGGTTCCCTCGGGCGTCGACCGGCTGGATGCCTCGATCGCTTATCCGCAGACGAATCCGAACGGATACCCAGTCCACCTTCCCCTGATCGACCCGCAAGGCCGGTTTGCCGCTTATTCCGTTCCGCAGGGCATCGGCAATTTCGGCAATGTGGATATAATATCCCCGGCCGCAGGAACTTGGACCGGTATCATCTCCGGCGCGACTTTGGCCAACGGCGGAGTGAATGGGGCTATCCCGTGGCAGGTGGAAACTCAGCAGTTTGTTCCCTTCGGTTCAGTCCAGCCGAGCTTCCTGGTACTTGCTCCAAATCAGAGCCAAACCGTAACGGTGACTGCGAACACACCGTCGTCGCCGGGCGATGCGGCTGGTTCGATCGTATTGACGTCCGATTTCGGCCCCAGCGCCAGCACCTCAATCCCGGTGACGCTGCGTAGCTTGATCAATGTGGCCGCCGGCGGCGCTTTCAGCGGCGTATTGACCGGAGGCAACGGCCGCGCTCCGAATACAGGGCAGCAGCAGTATTATCAATTTGATGTTCCGCCCGGCGTCCTTGATGTCGCTGCCAACCTGTCGCTTTCCAACGATGCAGCGGATCCCGTGGGCGCTTACCTGATCAGCCCGGATGGTGACACCCTCGGGTACGGCCAGAACTCGAGCTCGCTCACCGGCGCCCCCAGCTTGTCCCTGGCGGCCTACACCCTCAATCCCGTTCCCGGTACCTGGACGCTGGTCGTGGACTTCGCGGGGCCGGTGGTCGGCAATGAGGTCTCGCAGACCTTCACCGGCAACATCCGATTCAACAATGTGAGCGCCAGTGCTCCGGGCCTGCCCAATAGCCTCAGCACAAGGTTAGCCGCAGGTACGCCGGTCACCATCCCGGTGACCTTCACCAACCCGGGCGCGGCTGCTGAGTATTTCTTCATTGACCCCCGGCTCGATTCGACCGCCAGTCTGACGTTGGCAACGCAGCTTGGAACTTCGGAAACCGGCTTAACGCTGCCGTTGCCGCTAACGGAGAGTTCGCCATTTTGGCTGGTGCCAACGGAGACGTCGAGCGTCTCAGTTTCTCAAAGCTCGAGCGTGCCCGCGATGTTCGACTGGGGCAACGCCGTCGGTGATCCGGATATCAGCCCTAGCGCTCCATTTGCCTCGCTCTGTTCGAGCACGGAGAGTGCTTCCTTCTCGCCACCCGGTGGTATTGTAACAACCGGGCTTTGGTACGCAACTCCCAGCGAGTGCGGGCCGTACGCCAGTCCGGCACCCGCTGCAACCGCCTCTCTTGCCATGACGGCACAGGGCAAAGCGTTCGACCCGGCCGTGACCTCGGTCACAGGCGATTTGTGGCCGGCGGCCATCAACCCCGCTGCAACGTTTTCACCGGTGCTCATCAATCCCGGCGAGACGACCACCATCTACGTGACGATCACCCCATCCGGTCCGTCGGGCACGGTCGTCCAGGGAACGCTCTACATCGACGACTATGTGAGCAGCGTCCCCCCCTACGAACAAATAAGCGGCGATGAGCTGGCCGCTATCCCTTATAGCTACACCATAAAGTAGGATGCCGCAGTAAACATGATCTTCAAGGCAGACGCCGGCCAGAAAGTGGCCGGGCCTGCCCGCAAGGACAGGAAAGCCGGAACTACTGAGGCGGAGAGAATATAGTGAAGACGCCCGATTGTAGCGGCGGTCTGCGACCGCCGTTTTCGGCGCTCATCGAGTGCCGCTACAAGGGAGACCTGTCACAATATTTTGTCATCCTCAATAGGTTTTTTGTCCCCGGTTTTCCAAGGCCGTTGCGCAATCAGTCCTGCTTCGGGTTGCGATTGCTTCACTGGAACCGGTAAACCAATCCGAGGCTGGGAGTAATGCTCTGGGCAGTGCCGCGTATAGGGAGTGGCTGGCTGACCATATAATCCCGCATGTCGAATTGAAGGGCGAGGTGACGACGAAGACGAAGGTCCGCCCCACCGCCGAAATTCCAGACGAGTTGGAAGTGGTCACCGCCGCCGATCAGGCCTTCGGCCGGCGCCGATGCACTCAAGGGGCCTTTAAAGTGATCAGAACCCAACCCGGCCGTAGCAAACGGCTGAAGACGGGAACGAATCAAGAAATAACGGACATAGTTGAAAGTGACCAACTGGAGACGATTGAATGATGAACCCGATTCCGTAAAGGGCTGCCCCGTCGTGGGATTGACCCCGGACGCCCGGAGAAAAAGGTGGTTGAAGCTGTACGAAAAACTGGCTTCAATAGCGTCGTGCCGCGTGAAGCGCGTGCGTGCCCCGAGTGCGAATCTCCCGGTTTTCGAAAACGAACTCGTCATGTTCGCCGTGGCGTATGGCCCAGCCACCGCGGGACATACCACTGTTTGCGTGGGTGTACAAATCGCCAGCGGAACGGTCTGCTGCCATGCGCCGCTCGTCATGAAGGAACCACCGCCCTCAGCAAAGAGCTCCACCGCAACGGGCAGGCTCGTCTGCGCAAGGGCTGACCCCGCAAATAACGCTATGAAGGCAATAGCTGAAATAAGGCTCGCGACGTATCGCAAACTTCCTCCTTTTTTCGAGGGGGCACTTTGCCACGGGGGCGATGCGCCCATGGCGTTCGACCGCCCTTCAGGTTTAATGCTTCGCCATTGGGTTAATACGATGGCTCCTCAGCAGCATTGGTTGCCTTTATCATATTAATCAATGCTCGATATGGATATCTTATACTTATTGTATATACTCGGGAAGTTTTAAGATTCTTCCCTTGAACCGTCATAGCCCTCTCGCCAACTGGCCCATAAGCGCTAACCTACTGAGGGTTGCAAAATATAGTGACCCTTCTCTGTAGCGGCGCTCTGCGCGCGCCGAAAACGGCGGTCGCAGACCGCCGCTACAATCGAACCTTGTCACTATATTCTCTCTGCCTCAGTAAGCACACCTCCGGCCACCGGTGGGACGGGAGCCCTCCGGGCCTGCCTGAAAGCGCCCAGATCCGCGACTCCCCGACAATCAGGTTAACGCTGATAGCCCGCCGCCCCGGTTTTCACAATCTCCGATTCAGCCCCCGCAACATCATAGGATATTTCTCGCGCCCATCGCATCCGGCAAATTACCGGAACTGGGGAGGAATTTTCAAGATGTTCCGGATTCACTTACGGGTGTCGCGCCACGAATGCCGCCGTCAGCATGTCCCCCGTGACGTTCACCACCGTGCGGCACATATCGAGCACGCGGTCGACGCCCACCACCATGGCAATTCCCTCTCCCGGAATTCCCACCGCTTCCAGCACCAGAATCAGCACCTGAATGGCGCCGCTGGGAATTCCCGCGGCTCCCATGGACATCACAATTGCCGTCACCATCACCACGATCTGCGATGAAAGCGGCAAATGCATACCGAAAACCTGGGCGATGAAGAGCACGGTCACGCCTTCGAACAGAGCCGTGCCGTTCATGCACATCGTCGCGCCCAGCGGAACTACGAACCCGCTAACTTCCTTGGGAATTCCCAGCGAGTTCTCGCAAACCTCGAGCGTGGTGGGGAGAGTGGCGTTGGAAGAACTGGTGGAGAGAGCGGTGAGAATCGCACGCACTCCGCGGGAAAAGAATTCCCCCGGCGGCCATCCTGTGAAGATCCTGATCAATACCGGGTAGACGCCGAATTCAAAGATGGCCAGTCCCGCGATCACCGTGACAATGTACCAGCCCAGGCGCGCCAGCAGATCCATCCCGAACCTCGCCGCCACCGTGAAGAGCAGCGCAAAGACGCCGTAAGGCGCGAGCATCATCACTAACTCGATGATCACCATCATCACATCGGCAAGGCCGCGCAAAACTTCCGCGAGAATCCGCGTGCGCTCCTCGGGCAGCAGGGCCAGGGCCACTCCAAACGCCAGTGAGAAGAAGATGACCGCGAGCATATCGCCCTGCGCAGCGGCGCCCAAAGGATTTCTGGGCACGACGTTGATGAGAGTCTGAATTCCGAATTGGCCGCCTTGCGGAGCCGCGCGCACCGGGCTCGATTCCTGATGATAGGTCGCAAGCAAGCGGTCGCGAACCTCCTGCGGAAGTCCCGCGCCCGGCCGAACCAGATTCACCATGGCCAAGCCCAGCACCGCGGCGAGGGAAGTAACCATCAGGAAGAAGAGCATTGTCTTCAGACCCACGCGCCCGAGCTTGTGCAGGTCGCCCAGCCCCGCCACGCCCAGGCTGAGGCGCGCGAAGATCAGCGGAATCACCACCATGATGAGCGCGCGCAGCCACATTTGCCCCGCGGGCTCGATGACGTAGTGAATCAGGCCTGCGAGCACGACGGTGTTTCCCCACGCCAGGTTGGCCACCACTCCGGCCACCGATCCCAGAATCAATCCGGCAAGAATGTGACGGGTCTTGGGGCCGCGGATGGCTGAGGTCGTGGGTTTAGCTCCGGAGGATTCGCTCATTAGCGGGACGATTTCGAATGGTCATTCGTGACAAAGGAATCCGCTGCTGTGAAAATGTCAGCGCGTAGGGGCGGCCCTTGCCCTGCGGCCCAAAGCCGTCTTCGGGCGACGGGGCGCGACCGCTCCCGCCCAAGCGGGACAACCACAAGGGTTGCCCCTACGATTTCACCGGCTCGGGAATCTGCACAATAACGCGGCAGGGAGAGTGGTGGGCCACGTATTGCACGGTCCCGCCCCGCAACGTTTCGCCCAACGAATGGTGATGCGGCCGGTGGTGCCCCATGATGAGAATGTCCGCGCCGCGGTCTTTGGCCGCGCCCACGATGGCTTCACCCACTTCCCGGGCGCGCATCAACTCTGTGGCCAGCGGGCGCTTGAAGTTCGCAGCCACGCGTTGCGCCTGCGCCAGCAGCTCTTTGCCTCGCTGGTCAATTGACTCCTCTTTCGCGTCGAGAGGCGTAATCATGGGCACCTCCACCACGTGCAGAACCATGAGGTCGGCGTCCATCCCCAGCGTCAGTTGGCACGCCAAGGTCACCAGGCTCTCGATCGAGGCCGCGTTGTTGATCGCCACCATCACCTTGGGTTTACCCATTGCACGCCTCCACAAGGCAAGTGGCCGCAGAATATTCCCTCCTCGGGCAATTTGCAAGCGGGGACTGAACGAATTGGGCAATATGTGGGTGTGAGCAAGCGCGGAGCTGCAATCCAACGATCCGGGGATTTTGGCGGGCTGTGATCAATGGTCGTGTCGGATTTTGAATTTTGGAGCCGATTTCGGAGGGTCCAGAGTTGTAGCGCGGGTGTCCCCACCCGCGGTCTTTACGCAGGTGGGGACACCTGCGCTACAGCACTTCGAAAACTTAAATTGCCGATGCTGGCCGGAAGGTGAGGGGCAATGCCTCCAGGCCGCGCAATCCCTGATTGTTTCTCCAAGTCAGCGGACCCGGATCAAGGACTAAGCCGGGCAGGCGCCGAAGAATTGTCTCAAAAGCGATCTGCCCCTCGATTCTCGCAAGGGCTGCGCCAAAACAAAAGTGCGCCGCCCAGCCGAACGCCAGGTGGCGGTTGTCCTGCCGGCCCAGGTCAAGGCGATTCGGATCGTGAAATCTTTCCGGGTCGCGGTTGGCGGCCGCCATCACCGCAATAACCGCCTGCCGTTTAGCGATGATCTTGCCGCCCAGTTCTGAATCCGCTGGAGCCAGGCGAGCCGTTTGCAGCACGGGCGGCTCAAAACGCAGCAATTCCTCGATAGCGGAAGGCAGCAGGGTGGAATCGGATTTCAACCGCGCCATTTGATCGGGGTTGCGAAGAAGCGTGAGCAGCCCTGTGGCAATCAGGTTGGTGGTGGTCTCCTGGCCTCCGGCCATGATAATGATGCTGTTGGCGATGACTTCCTCTTCCGTAAAGCAGTCGCCGTTCACTTCCGCCGTCATCAACGAGTGGACGACACCCTCCCGGGGATGAACTTTGAGGTCAGCAATAGCGGCGCGGAAATACTCCGTCATCTCTTCCAGGCTCTTGATCACCTCTGCAGCGCGCCCGGGGTTGTGTTGAAAATTCCCCAGGACCTCGGCGAAAACCTTGGTCCATTCCTTGAGCTGAACGTAATCGCGGGTAGGCATTCCCAGCATTTCCGCAGTTACAATGGCCGGCAAAGGAACGGCGAAGTCGGCGATAACTTCCATCCTGCCCTTTGCTTGCACTTTATTGAGCAGGGAATTGGCAATTTCCTGAATGTGCACGCGCAGGGCCTCCACCCGCGCGGGCATAAAGGCCTCCGCCGCCAGCGTGCGGATGCGCGTGTGAGCCGGTGGGTCGAGAAAGAGCATCTGCTTGGTGAGAACCTTGGCAATCGGTGACAGATTTGAAAGGCCAATCGACGCCAATTGCTCGGGAGTTGGCGAGCGGTTTGCGGAATAGTCGTGCAAGACGGTAAGGACGTCCTTGTAGCGCGTCACCACCCAGGTGTGAAGATAAGGATCCCAGTGAACGGGATCCTCCGTTCGCAGACGATCATAGAGGGGATAGGGGTTCGCCAAGACTTCCGGGTTGAGCAACTGAAAAAGACTTAATTCGTCCGTCTGGCTTTCTGGAGCTCCGAGGGTTATCACCTTGATTCTCCTACAGCAGGGGGATGCTGCTTTTTTCGTCGTGCCCAAAGGTTACATGGAGCGATTCCAAGCCACGCAGATCCAGATTGCACCTCCACTTGGGTGGAGTGGAATCGAGCGCCATATTGGGGAATCGCCGCAAAAGCAATTCAAAGGCGATTTGTGCTTCCACCCTGGCCAGGGCCGCGCCCAGGCAAAAGTGCGCAGCCCAGCCGAACGCCACGTGGCGGTTGTCTTGCCGGCCCAGGTCCAGGCGATCCGGATCGGGAAATCTTTCGGAATCACGATTTGCCGCCGCGAGCACGGCAACCACCGCTTGCCGTTTTCGAATTTTCTTGCCTCGGAGTATAAGACCTTGAGGAGCCAACCGGGCGGTTTGCTGCACCGGCGATTCGTAGCGCAACAATTCTTCGACTGCGGAAGGCATCAGCGCG
>JASHTO010000019.1 GCA_030040515.1 Terriglobia bacterium | reverse complement strand
TCCAAGCGAGGCAAAGGACGGGGCGGCGCATCGAGGGCCGCAAGGAAAACCTTCCACTGCGCGTGATTCAGGCTGAAGATTCTGCGATCCGCAAGAGCCTCGTCCGCGCGGGCAAGTGCGCTCTCAAGCACAAATTCGCTGACAGAGCGGCGAGAAGTCGCGGCTGCTGCCTGTAGCGTCCGCTTGGCTTGGCGCGTCAGTCGCAGATCGAGTTTTTCGGTGCGGGTGGTACTTGACGGCATCAGTTCCTCCTTGAGTGTTCAGATTAACGCTGTTGCCCGACAGTGTCAAGACAATGGATTTTTGTCGTGATCTCGCTCCCTGGGTTGGCGATCATCGGCCTATCTCAGCCAACCTCTGGCGTGCGTGCGCCTGTGAATCCTGGGGGATTTCCACAGATTTGAGTCCACTGCTACGGGTGTCTTTCTACGGGAAGTAGAAAAGTATAAGAAGTACTAGCAGACAGGTATCGGACGGATAACAAAGGAGATGACTCGTGAGAGCGGACGCTGAATCACGTAAATCCGGACGCTGATTCACGTGGATTATTCCGCATTCGGAATAATCCACGTTATTCCGAGTCACGGATTATGCCGAGTTGAAACCACGGGTTTCGTCCAGAACCAGCAGTAGGGCCAGTTGGCAATTCCCATGGTTGGAATAATCCCCACTGAATCGTCACGACCACTGCAGCGGAGAAACTAAGAACTTTTTCGTCCAGACCCCCCGCGATACCGAGCTAACAACAAGCCGTCAGGTAAGATTGCACCCTCCAGCGGGAACTCACAGCCCACAGCTTATGTGAGGACCGAATTGTGTCAGTGAGGCTCGCGCTGCGACGCCTTTCCGGTCAACGGTCGCGAAAAGCGGCTACGCGCCTCATTCGGGCCTCCCCCCAAGCCCAATGGTCGATGCGGAATGTCCTGACTCTGCGACATCAGGCCTGAGGAAAGGCTTTCCAATGCTGCGTGAATCAAGCTGCCATCGGCAGGTCGTTATCGCCGTCCTCACGATTCGGAGGAGTGCCATCGATGATGCTGGGTGGCGGTTCGACCGGCCAGATGTGTTCCCACAGAATACCCAGGGTTGTGCCGAGCAAAACGCTGCCAATCTCTATCCATTGGAGCATGCTTGGGACAACGAGAATCAGACCCAGCAGCCCCGCATATAGCAAAACAAGGAACAACGCAGGACGATTCATTTTAATCCTCCCTAAGCCGCGTCGTCCCGCGTATCGATTCTTGGGCAGCTACGAGATATACTAAGTGCAGCGGCCTAGAGCCGCGAGGCAACGCGACCGATTCAAGGTTACTTGCCGAGGTGGGTCCGCCTTTGTCCACCCGACCAGGAACGGCCAGAGGCGGACCCCCAAACGTTGCGACGAGCGTACACGCCTCAACCCCGCTGAGGCGAAGCCACGCGAGGCACCTGCCTCAGGGGGATTGCATTCCCTCCTGACCAAGAACGTTCGAAGTGGTTCACCACGTACTGAGAGTAAATATCATCAGCGTTTTCGGAGCGAGCAATTTCAAGTGTAAGAGTCTTGAAAGCCTCAGCGGCATATGTATAGGGATTCAGGAGCATCCTCTCCGGGGTAAACAGCATGAATACCGTTGGAGCCCCTTGATAAAACTTGATACTTTCTTCGTCGATGCCCCAATCTTTCGTCAGAGTGTCCACGGACTCCCAAATTTCTTTGGCGATCGAGCCTTCTGTACGAATTTCCTGCTTCTCACGCCAACGACTGAAGTCGGGGTGAGTCATGAGAATTTGCCACCTCAACGTCTCTGACTTCTGCCTGAGGAGGTCAGCCACCCTCTGGGGTGCTACACGCAGTACGCCCAAGAAAGACGAACACACGATGCTAAGCGATCTGGATTCGCGTTCAAGAACAGCATAGAACGCGGCGAGGGCATCTGTGCGACTTCGGTAGGCATTTCTAATACCGAGCATCTCGAAGGTTTGAAGCAACCGAATGGGGAAGGAGAGCGGCGTCTTTCCCGAATCTAGTCTGACCTCACCGAGCAACTCGCCGAGGTCGACGGGCACTTTATCCTTCGCCATGTTCTTGAGTCTCATCACAGTCTCAACATCTGGGGTTGTGACGCCTTGCTCCCAGGAGCTGAGGGTCTGGCGTTTCACCCCCAAATGCTTCGCAAACTCCTCTTGAGTGAAATCAAGGTGGGCGCGCGTCTCCTTCAAACGGAGACCGAACTCCCTCACGGCTTCCCGATGCGCGGCGTCCTCGTCCATCAGTTGAGGCTTATGTGCTTTTTTCCCCATTCACTCCTCCCCGCGAGCCAGTATGCGCAATTTGTCTCATGTCCGCTGAGAGGTGTCAATAGCGAAAATTCATCAAAGATGTGGAGCAGGTCAAGTTGATTTATACCATGCGCAGATGTGCGTCAATTAAATCTTACATTATGTTTATACAATGTTAGATAAATTTGGCATTCTTATGCCAAATTCCGGACAGAAATCCATCTTGGTCGCCGGTTAAATTGCCATTTTGGTCCAATGGAACCGTCCGATGTAAGTCACATCGGACACACCTGGACATGTTGGCACGCCAAAGCAGCTTTATGACGATAGATCTAATGCCTTATGCAGCGGCCAATTTAATCTCGGCCGGCGCTGCTATTCGAAGGGAATTCCTATTAGCAAGATGCGTCCTGCGGCGGAGCACGACTTTGATGTTCAGATTTCATGTTCGCTCGTATTGGAACAATCACAGCCCGGCAAGGAAACGAAGAAGCTCATCTGCGGGCTGGAAGCGGTGTAACTGACCTTGCGCGGGTGCGAGCTTTTCTAAAGCCTTCTGTTTGGAGGCGAGATCAGCCTCGACGTACTCATGGGTTGTTTCAATACTTTCGTGTCCAAGCCATAAGGCGATGGTGGCGATATCGACCCCAGATTGAAGTAGGTGCATGGCGGTCGCGTGTCGGATGACATGCGGAGTTACCCTTTTGGTGAGCAGGCTGGGGCAATCGGCGCCGGCACGCTGAACCGCCTGCTGAAGCATATGATTGAGGCCGTCCGCCGACAGAGCCGTCCTTCGAACGGTGGGGAAGGCCAACGATTCGTTCGTAGCTTCCAACTCATGGAACCACCGTTGCAGGACTCGTGCCGTCTGAGGCCACAGGGGGACGATACGTTCCTTGCGCCCCTTGCCATGCAATTGAACGTGGGTATTCGACCCGAACGTAACCTGCCCACATCGCAAGTTGAGAATTTCGGAGGCACGAGCACCGCTGTTGTACATGGTGAGAAGCAAAGCGTGATCGCGGCGCCCGAGCCAACCTGAAGGATCAGGAGCTGCCAGGACGGCATCCATCTCCACGCGCGTGAGATATGTGATTAAGGGGTGATCTGTCCGCTTCGTGGGAATGGACAGGACACGATTTACAATTCCCAGATTGGCCGGGTCGCGAACGGCGACGACTCGAAAGAATGATCGGATGGCCGCGAGGCGGGCATTCCGCGAGCGGATCTGATTGTGACGTCCCGTTTCGAGATGGTCCAGGAACGCCAAGATGGCTGGCGCGTCCAGGTCAACGAGGGTCAAAGCTGTAGGGGCGTGCCCGGTTTGCGATTGCAGGAAGCTAAACAGTAGGCGGAAGGTATCACGATAAGCAACAATCGTTCTGGCACTTGAGCGTCGGTGCTCGCACAGGTGCTGAGTGAAGAAATACTGAATGAGAGAAGAAAGACTGGGGGAAGTGTTCACGGTTCACCTCCCTCTCCGGTCAGCGCTGTAAAGTGCTGAGTTGCTCCACGGAGTAGTTCGGGAGTCGCCGTCAAATACCAGTAGGTATCCCGCACATCGCCGTGCCCCAGATATGTGGCCAAGTGAACCAAGCGGGTTCGCACGTCCACTCCTTCCTCGTGCCAACGCGTGAGGCGCGTCACAGCGAAGCTGTGGCGAAGAGAGTGGAGAGTGGGTCTGCTGTAGCCGTCACGTTCCGCGAGGCCGAGTTGGAGAAGCAACCGCTGAAAGCAGGATCGCAGGGTTTCATACCGCAGACGCTCTCCGTCATCTTCGACAAAAAAGGCGGTCTTGCTCCCAATCAAGTTGGCGCGTTGCCGCTCGTAAGCTGTCATATGCATGACCGCCGTGGGATGCAAGGGAACCAGGCGGGTCTTATGGAACTTCGCTTCGCGGATACAGAGACGCGCCGGTTTTACATCCAAAACGACATCGACCAGATCCAGCGCGAGGGCTTCCCCAGCACGGAGACCGGTACAGGCGAGCAACCCAAGGACCGTCTGGAAAGTAAAAGGCAAGAGCGAACCTTGCGGCCATGAAGCCGTGGCGGCGTGGAGGATCGACTCGATTTCTCCCGGTGAGAAGAGGAACGGTTTAGGCCGTGGGTAGCGGGCGAAGAGACGCATCTCGGGAATTTCCGTGCCGGGGACGGCAGCACTCAGGTACGTGAGGAACTAGCGAATTACATCCAGCCGGCGTGCATTTTGAGAAGGAGAACTGTCTCGGAAATTCGAGTCGAGCCAATCGAGCACGAGACACGAAGTGATCGGAGCCTCGGGCGTTTGACTGCCAACGTAATCAGCGAGTTGATGAAGCAGTTTGGCTTCCCAGACGGATCGCCCGTATCCCAACGCCCTACGGAGGGCCCAGATAAGTGTCCAGCTGAAAACTAAGGTAATCGCGGTTCATCGCGCACCTCCTGGCCACGGAAGCGCAACACTGGCGAGCGACGCTTCATCCAGCTTGATATAAAGACCGGTGGTGCGAAGGGAGCGGTGACCGAGGACGTCGGCCACATCTTTCAATGCCGCACCATTGCGCACCATCTGGGTTGCGGCCGTGTGACGGAGGCAGTGGGTTCCCAAGCGGCGTCCGTGCAGGCCGATACGCTCAAGAAAGTGACGAGTGATCCAAGTAGTGGCCGTGGAGTTGGTGAGTGGTTGATGGGGAGTGCTGGCGGTAAGAAACACTTCACGATGCGGACTGCGTGGCCGCTCATGCTGGAGGTACTCGGTCAGGACAGCACCGACATCGCTAGGCAGCGGAAGAGTCCGTTCGCGGTAAGTCTTCGCACGCCTGATGTGAATGACGCCCTCATTCCAGTCAATTTCTTCCAGCCGGAGTTGGCGCGCCTCGCCGCCGCGAAGTCCCAACTTAGCCAGAAGCAAGATGAGGGCGCGTTCGCGCCGTGTTCCACCCCATGGAGAGTGGCAGGCGGCGAGGACATTTTCGAGTTCTTCGGCGGACAGTGGGCGAGGAAGCGTGGCATCGTACCAACGGCGGACACGGGGAATGGCGCGAACCAAGGCAGATGAAATCTGCCCCTCGGAAACCAGAAAGCGAAGGAAGGTTCGGAGAGACGACACGACGTGCCCTTTACCACCCGGCGTACGCTCGATCTCCGTCTGAACGAACTGGCAGATCCGCTCGGCTGTAAGCGTCGACCAGACAGGAGCGGAGTCGCCAAACAGGTCTTTCAGGAAGCGGCGAAGGTAATGCGCATAGGCGCGGCGGGTAAACAGGGCAAGCCCGCGGACTCGCTGCAGATATTCATCAAAACGCTGAAGGTGTTCGTCAGCGGGTGAGCAAGGCAGGGGTTTACAAAGGATTCCCCAAGGCTTGAGGAACTGCACCAGATGCGTCAGTCCCGAAGCTGAGTCGCGAAGCTTGCCGGCCGGGGTGCGCGGTTGGCTGGCAGCGTAGGCGCGGACGTGCTCTGCCGTCGCCTCGGTCAGACTCACTCCCTGTTGTTTCAGCCACCGACCGAGCGCATCGGCGGCAACAATCAGCCGTCGGGCTTGGCCGCGCGAATAACCTAATTCGGAAAGCTTGACCGCCAGCGTGGGAAGATACGGTCCCATGGGGCCGGCGGCGAGGTCCTCTCGGGCCTCTGGATTGGCAAAATAGAGCTGCAGCACGGTGTCCTCCTGGGAGCCTGGTTGGCTCGCTGGAGGACAGGATTATTCCGACTGTGCAAATTTCAAAATGGCTCCATTGTTGGTTGCCGCCCGAAGTCACAGAGCCGACTCGGCATAATCCGTGACTCGGAATAACGTGGATTATTCCGAATGCGGAATAATCCACGTGAATGAGCGTCCGCTCTCTGTTCCCGCTTTACCACCGATTTACTCAGTTATCCACGTGAATCAGCGTCCGCCCCATACGTGAATCAAGGTCCGGATTTACGTGATTCAGCGTCCGCTCTCACGAGTCATCTCCTTTGTTATCCGTCCGATACCTGTCTGCTAGTACTTCTTATACTTTTCTACTTCCCGTAGAAAGACACCCGTAGCAGTGGACTCAAATCTGTGGAAATCCCCCAGGGATCATAGGCGCACCCCCGCCATTGGCGGGCTGAGAATCTGATCGGAGTCACGCGTATGGGAATCAAGACTGAGGGAAAAGCTATGTCTTGACATTGTCGGGCAACAGCGTTAATCTGAACACTCAAGGAGGAACTGATGCCGTCAAGTACCACCCGCACCGAAAAACTCGATCTGCGACTGACGCGCCAAGCCAAACGCACGCTACAGGCAGCAGCCGCGACTTCTCGCCGCTCTGTCAGCGAATTTGTGCTTGAGAGCGCACTTGCCCGCGCGGACGAGGCTCTTGCGGATCGCAGAATCTTCAGCCTGAATCACGCGCAGTGGAAGGTTTTCCTTGCGGCCCTCGATGCGCCGCCCCGTCCTTTGCCTCGCTTGGAGCGTCTCCTGAAGGAACCCGGATTCTTTGACGCTGGGTCCCATCAGTGAACGCCGAGCGTCGTGTAGAAAAGCTGTGCCCCGAGCACCGCATCGAAGAATTCGATTGCGGCCGCGACGAGCTGAACAGGTATTTGTTGCGCTACGCTTGGCAGAACCAGCAGGCAGGCGCCGCGCAAACTTACGTTGGACTGGTTGGCGACACTGTTGTTGGATATCATACCCTCGCTGTGGGCCATGTGACCCGAGAGGAGGCTCCCGAGCGTTTAACGAAAGGCTTGGCGCGCCACCCTGTGCCCATCATGCTGTTGGCGCGTTTGGCGGTAGACCGTCGCTGGCAAGGCCAAGGAATTGGCAAGGCACTTTTGAAAGACGCAATGCAGCGCACGTTACAGGCGGCCGACATCGCCGGCATCCGCGCGCTCGCGGTTCACGCCAAAGACGAAGCCGCCAGGGATTTTTACCAGAAATTCGATTTCATACCTTCCCCGACCGATCCGATGCACCTGTTCGTTCTCCTGAAAGACGTGCGCCGAAGCATTGCTGGCTAAACCGCAGTTAGCGCTGACGACAGTCTATGATGTTCTATTCGGTATCACTACCTGTCAGCGGAGAACAGAAACGCGATCCTTCGCCATCCACGTTGAGGTAACTTGCGGGAGGTGAAGGGCATAGTTGCTCGTCTACCCCATCGGCGGTACTCTTACGTTATGCGACCCCTTCGGTATTCCATCAACGTCTTGGACTGCTGCTGCGATCATCGTGTGATATTACCGGACGAAGAGTTGCATCGTCACGCGGTCGAGAACCTCGAGCGGGCCGATGCCCTCCTCTTCGGCCGGGTGACCTACGAAATGATGGAGGCAGCGTTTCGGCCGCCGGCGCGGACGGGAGCGAAGCCTGATTGGATGGAACCCTTCGCCCGGACGATCGACGCGGCAAAGAAGTACGTCGTGTCGAGCACCTTGGACCGAGTAGATTGGAACGCGGAGCTCGTGCGCGGGGACCTGAGCGAGGCCGTTCGGCAGCTCAAACAGGAGGCGGGCAAGGGACTGTTCACGGGAGGTGTGCCGCTGGCGCTCGCGGAGCTGGGATTGATCGATGAGTACGAGTTCGTGGTGCATCCCAGGCTGGCGGGCCATGGGCCTACGTTGTTCGCGGGGCTATCGAAGCATGTCGACTTGAAGCTCGTGAGCCGGCTGGAGTTCGGCTCGGGGGCGGTGGCCATGCGGTATGAGCCGAGAAGGTAGCCATCGGGTTTGTCAGCTCCGAGTCGGCTGCATCATGGAGCAACTCGTGCCAGGACCGCCGTCCGCCTCATCCATCGTCACCACCCGAAATCCCGACAGCCCCAGAATCCACGTACAATCGCGCCGCGATCCCACCCGCCCTCCCTTGCGGGTAGCACATCGAGAGAACACCATTCAATCCCGGATGGCCAACGTGGGATCGCGCTCCGTCGTCCGGGCCGCCGAGCAGACCGCCCACCCCAACAGCGGTCCGCGCAGGCCGCCGGGCACTGCCTCTGATCGCTGTGCTCAAATCGGTGAACAGCCGAATTTCGGCGATTGATTCTTCCGTACTCTCGGACTCCTCGGCGCCTTCCCCACATAGTCACTAAAGTGTCGAGGCTGTCTCACGATCGCATAATTACTTCCCGATATCGCGGCATCTCTGCCTTAAGCCAAGATGATTTCGGATATGAGAAGTTCGTAAACGCTCGCTGGACTTCTACGATCGCGAGCGCTCTTGGTCTCCGTTGCTCGGGCACATCGTGGTGGGGTCGGATCTTACCGATTATGCCGAGCAGGCGCCGGCAACACGCCTTTACCATCAGAGCCTTCTACAACGCCACTGAGATACCCGGCGTAATCCCGAACTCGGCATAGTGGCTCCGCGACAGAGTGCAGAGCACTAATCATCACAATGGGCACGGGCACGATATTCACCGCTTTCGAGAGAACGATAGCCTCAGCATCATGCATTTATAACGGTCCTGTTCCTCTGACTGGCGGAAAGCAACCTCGTGTGTCAGCACCGGCTTAAAAGGGGCCCAATTTCACCAGTCTCAGGGGTACCGAGCCTTGAGAGCCCCATCGGCGGGGACGCGGTAAAAACGGAATTTCTAAGTGCGAGTCGGATTCGATTTAATTTAGGCTTTTGCCGGCGCGGCCGGGTCTGCCATGCCTGCCATCGGGCGCCCAACCAACAAAGTCATCACTCGTGCCTCAGCGCCACCATGGGATCGACGCGCATAGCGCGTCTCGCCGGGAGATAAGAAGCCAGCGACGCGACAGCCGTCATCAAACTAACCGCGAATAGAATCGTCATCGGGTCATACGGCACGAGTCCGTAGAGCTGGCTACGCATCAGGCGCGCTATACCAATAGCGGCAGGGATGCCTACCACAAAACCTGCCAGAACCATCAGCGACGCTTGGCGCAGAATCATTCCGGCGATCTGCGCGCGTCCCGAACCAAGCGCTATGCGAATGCCAATCTCGTTTGTCTTGCGACTCACCTTATAGGCCAGCACGCCGTAAAGGCCGACAGAAGCCAACAACACCGCCAGTATCCCGAATAAGCTAGCTAGAGACGCGATCAGCCGCTGCTGCAGCAAGGAATCGTCCATTTGATCGTTCAGCGTCCTCATGCCACTAAGCGGTAGTCGACCCTCCACTTGGGCAACGACGCGAAGCACGGTGGGAGCGGCTGCCGCAGCATCGCTCGCGGTTCGAATTTCGAAGGTCACTCCAGCGGGTACCTCGGTTTGTTCGAGTGGTATGCAGAACATCGGCGGAACCGGAGCGCGGAGATTTTGGTCCTTTGTATCGGCCACCACGCCGATAATGGAGTACCAGCTTTTGTCGCCCATCCACCCGGGTATGCTGATGCGTCGTCCTATCGGATTCGTGTCGCCGTAGATATCCTGCGCCATGCGTTTATTGATGATCGCCACCTTGGGTGCCCCCGCACTATCCTCCGTTGTGAAGTCCCGCCCTTCGAGAACGGGTGTTTCGAGGACCGTGAAATAGTGGGGACCCACGACACCCAGCTCAACCCAGGTAGGCGTACTGCCAGAAGCCGGTTCGTAGCCCTCGATCGTAACCGTGCCCATGAGCGGCGCACCAGAAAGCGGCGCAGCCATGGAAAAGCTCGTTCCCCGTATTCCCGGGATCGCGTCTATCTGATTGGTCAGCCTCTGGTATAACGCATTCGTCTGCGCCACCGTATACCCAAGCATCCGTGGGTTGACAGGGAACAGCAAAAAATTCTCGGTGCGATAGCCGGGATAGAAGTTTTCTAGATTCTCTAAGCTGCGCACAAGCAGGCCCGCCCCCACTATCAACACCAGGGATGCTGCGACCTGTAATGCGATTAGTGCTTCGGTGCTGTGAGAACGCCCGGTAGTTCTGCCCGCACCGTGAAAGTACGGCACCAGGCCTGAAGGCATGTCCGACAGCAGGAGCTGCCAGGCCGGAATCAGGCCGAAGAGAATCGCCGTCACAATGGAAATCAGTAAAGTAAATCCCAGCACCCTGAGATCGGGCCGCACCGCCAACACAATGGGTGTATGCCTCATCAGCGTCATGAGCGATCCGCAGGCCCAGAATGCCAAAGCGATTCCCACGAAGCCTCCTGCCAATGCCAGCAAAACGCTTTCGGTGATAAGCTGTTGCACCAGTCGCAGCCTTCGCGCTCCCAATACCAGCCTTGCGGCCATTTCGTGTCGTCGAGATTGGGCTTTCACCAGCAGCAGAGTCGCCACATTCGCGCTGGCGATTAACAACAGCAGTCCGACGGCCGCCATCAGAATCCACAGGGGTTTGGAAAATCGCTCGCGAAGATCGGCGAGCCCCTGCCCCCCTGCTGCGAGCTGCACTTTATCGTGGCGAAGCATCTCGCGGGACTTGGGTGAGTCGAGCGGCGTTCCCGCCAAACCCTCCGCCATGTCATTTATCGCCTTCCGGAATGTTGGCTCCATGCGGGCCTGCGCCATGGTCAGCGTGGACCCCGGTCGCAGTCGTCCCATGATGAGAAAAGCGCGGCGAAGCGGGCTCGTCAACACATTGTAGCGGGTGTCCGTCATGGCATATCCAGGGCGAAGCGGCGCAATCATCTTCAACGGGACAAACACGTCGATGGGTTGGCCGGGCTGAAGACCAAAAAACTCCGGCGGTGTGACGCCGATGACGGTGAATGGATAGCTATTGAGAAGTATTTTGGTCCCCACCACCTTAGGATCGCCTGCCAGGCGCTCGCGCCAATATTTGTAACTGACCACGGCCACGGCATTCCCGCCGGCCACTTGGTCGTCCCCGGGATCGATAGTCCGGCCGAGCATGGCTGACACTCCAAGAGTCGAAAAGTAGTTTCCAGATACCACCTCTCCGTTGGCGATCTGGCCATACCCGTTCACATCAGCATCCAAATCCTTTACGTTAGCGAAGGCGATAATCGAAGAAAAATCCTGAGTCTCGTGCTGAAAGAGTTGAAACGCTGGGTAAGAAAAAGAGTCATTTTTACCGAGCGGGTGGATTTCGAAGAACTGCACCAGCTCCTGTGGATTCCTTACGGGCAGCATTCTCAATAGAGCCGCATTGATCAGGCTAAACACGGCAGTATTCGCCCCAATGCCCAGCGCCAGCGTCAGCACGGCTACCACCGTGAAACCCGCGCTGCGCCCCAACTGACGCAGGCCGAAGCGAACGTCCTGCCAGACCGACTCCGCAAAGGTGCATCCCCACATTTCGCGGCTCCTCTCTTGCGTCAGGGTTACGTTGCCGAAGCGCCGCAATGCGGCATAGTGTGCTTCTTCGGGCGTCATGCCGGATT
>JASHTO010000018.1 GCA_030040515.1 Terriglobia bacterium | reverse complement strand
AATACCTGTCAGGGCATCGCGCAGTTCCGGGCGCAAGGTGGCAGGGTCGAGCTTTCCGAGGTAGCCTCCTTGATTTGATGTCGGATCGATCGATTGATCTGCCGCCAGATCGGCAAAGTCTTCTCCTGCCTTCAATTTCTGCACGATCTGTTGGGCTTCACTGAGAGTCTCCACTACGATGATACGCAGCGGAACCTGGCCGGAGGTTGGCGCGACTTCCGTTTGAGCGAATGAAAGTGAGTTGGAATAAAGGGCAAGGGAGCTTCCTAACGCGAGCGCCCCTCTCACGAATAGCGCGCGTCTGCCGAATGCCTTCCCATCCATGGGTGCCATTGGCCGTGAACTCGAAATCGAGTATACGAGATCGGACACGATTCGACAATTATCCATGAGTTCTTTCGTCGATATGACACCCAACCGACGATCTGCCATAGACAGTTCGTTAGGTGAACGACAGAGGGGCGCCCCTTCGTGAACATAAACTCCCGTCGGTGGCTATGGGTGGAAACCGCGCACCAGCGTTCGTGGTGTGGAGCTTTGATTCTGAGCGGCCGTCGCACCCACGCACAATCGCCAAATGGGCCGTCGGGCAGTGCATAAAGCAGCCTCAACATCAAAGTGGACTAGTGCCGCTGAGCCGGCGGACTTGACAAAGCCTGACAGCATACAGTATACACGAGTGGGGCTTACCCTTAACTATTGATATGCGAACATGTAACTGACTAGGCGCTCCAACTTCAACATGCGCTATGGCTTGTCCAGGGTATATGTGCAGGGGAGCGGGTGCAAGTGCACGCATTTAATGGCTTTCCAAGAAGAGGGAACGCCATGAAAAATCATCGGATACTTTCAACAGGCACCGTACCGCCGGTTGCCAAGGAAATCCTGAGTCGTTTTGGCCGGATTGAGGTGGCCTCAAGAACTGACGAGGACAGCTTAGTCAAATTGATAAGCGGTAGTGTCGCATTATTTGTGCGCGGAGTGACGCGGATTCCTGCCAGAGTCATTGCAGCAGGTAAAGAACTGCGAGTCATCGGGAGAACGGGCGCCGGGTATGATAATGTAGACATTGACGCAGCCACGGAACGGGGAATTCCGGTCGTCTTCTCTCCTGGCGCAGGGGCCATGTACGTTGCGGAGGGCACCCTGGCGGTAATCCTGGCGCTTGTGAAGCGTCTGCCGGAACTGGATCTGAAAACCCGTGGCGGACACTGGCAGGCAAGGGATAGCACTGTCATCGGTGACTTGAATGGGTCGGTTGTGGGACTCGTCGGCTTTGGCCGAATCGGACGGCATGTTGCGAAATTGCTGCGAGCCTTTGAAGCTCGCGTAATTTGTTACGATCCGGCGGTTTCCAAGGAAGCCGCGGCGGCGGTTGGAGCTGAATCAGTCGGCCTGGATGACCTTTTCGCTCAGTCCGATATAATTACGCTCCACGCCCCTCTCAACGCACAAACTCGTGGAATGGTCAATCGGCACACCCTGGGTCAGGTCAAGAGGGGAGCGATCCTTGTAAACGTGGCCCGAGGGGGACTCATGGAAAGCCTGGACGTGGTTTTTGAGGCTTTGGAGTCCGGGCGGCTTTCGGCCGTCGGATTAGACGTTTTTCCTGTCGAGCCTCCTGACGTTTCCCACCGGATCTTCCATCATCCTCGAGTGTTGTGTACTCCCCACGCCCTCGGGTTGTCGATTAAAGGTTCACAAGCAATCTTTGAAATGGCCAGCCGTGGAATGGCAGAGGTACTAGAGGGGCGGATACCCAAGAACGTCGTTAACCCCGAGGTTTTTCGAAGGGCTTCAAGAAGATCCCACCAACGTCAAGCTGTTAGGTGATGGGCGGTTTAAGCGCGTTCTCGATATTGCCACCCGGCTTGTATACTGTATGCGAGTAACTCCCAAAGCTGCTTTTGTCTCGATCCTTTACGGAATCTCCATAATGCTGAGCGTCTCCCGTCTCAGGGCAGATGTAAGGCTACCTAGTTTGCTGTCTGATGGGATGGTCCTTCAACAGGGAACCAAGGTTAATATCTGGGGGAACGCGGAGCCGGGAGAGCACGTTACAGTTACATTCCAAGGTGAAACTGTAAGTGGCGCGGCTGGTACCGACGGTCGTTGGAAAGTGGGCTTTGGACCTCTTGTCCCTGGCGGTCCCTTTACACTGATCATCTCCGGAAAAAACACGATCAAATTGCACGACATACTCGTCGGCGAAGTATGGGTGTGTTCCGGACAATCCAACATGCAAATGCCCGTGAGCCAGGCGATGAATGCTCAGGACGAAATCGCTCATGCCGATTATCCGATGTTGCGATTGTTCACGGTGGAAATGGCTGTGGCGGGAAAACCCCAGCAGGACGTCAAAGGGTATTGGGTCTCCGCGCGGCCGGACACTGTGCGCGAGTTTTCCGCCGCCGCATACTTCTTCGGGCGGGAACTAGTGAAGACACTCAACGTTCCTGTAGGCCTCATTCACAGCTCGATGGGCGGAACTCCAGCGGAATCGTGGATGAGCCACAACGCGGTGGAATCGGATCCCGCATTTAAATCCATTCTGGATATCGAATCGAAACTTCTCTCGTTGTACCCACTGACTCTCCAGGATGTCGAGCAGCAGTTCACTGAGTGGCGGCATTCCGCCGACAAGGCTGAAGCCGAAGGTGCGCCCGTACCTCCGCCTCCGAGTCTCCCTGACGATTCCCGGCGGAGCACCTGGCGGCCCGGTGGTCTTTTTAACGGCATGATCATGCCGTTGACGGCCTTCACAATCCGAGGCGTCATCTGGTACCAGGGCGAGGGAAATTCAGACCGGCCCGTCCAGTACCGCAAGCTCTTCCCGGCACTGATTCGTGACTGGAGGCGCGTGTGGGGAGAAGGCGATTTTCCATTTTTGTACGTGCAAATCGCCAATTGGGGGGCCAACCGGCCCGAGCTAAACTGGCCAAAATTGCGCGAAGCCCAACTGATGGCCCTCAAATTTCCCAATACCGGCATGGCGGTAACGATTGATATCGGCGACGGGAGCGATATTCATCCCAAGGATAAGCAGGACGTGGGGTATCGCCTGGCACTCGCTGCGCAGGCCATCGCCTACGGACGCGATGTGATCTACTCCGGGCCTTTATATGATGGAATGTCCGTTGAGGGTGACAAGATCCGGCTGCGCTTCAAATTCGCCGAGGACCACCTTATTTCCAAGGGTTCGCCGCCCTCAGCATTGAATGGCTTTGAAATCGCCGGCGCGGATCAGAAGTTTTTTGCAACGGACGCCGGAATCGAAGGGACGACCGTCGTTGTTCACAGTGAGCATGTCGAGGTTCCTGTGGCCGTTCGCTATGGCTGGGCCATGAATCCGCTGTGCAATTTGTACAATCGCGCGGGTCTGCCGGCCTCGCCTTTCCGGACGGACGACTGGGATGACACCTTCGTGGATAAGCAGGCGATGGGGCCCGTCCATTACTAACTCGCGTCGAGCCATTTGTTCAGCATCACAATGCAAGATCTCGATCATGCCCTCCCTACTCCGTTTTGATTACCGCTGTCAGTCCGCCATCCACGACAAGACATGATCCTGTCATGTAGGCGGACATATCCGACGCCAGGAATAAGGCGACGGTGGCAATTTCTTCCGGAGGGGCGTTTCGACGCAGCGGGCACATGTTGGCGACTCTCTGCAGGTCGCTCGCAGAAAGGCCTGCCGCAAGGCCGGTAATGACCGCCCCGGGCAGGATGGCGTTCACCCGAATTTTGGGTGCATAGTCTGCGGCCAGCGACCGGGTCATTGCAAGCAATCCGCCTTTCGCAGCCTGATATGCCACGTGATGCGTGTATCCTCGAATGGATTGTACGGACGCGGTGATGATGAATGCTCCCTGTTTTTGCGTCAACATCGCCGGGATGGCGGCGTGGGCAATCATCCAGGTTGCTTTCAGGCAAACAGCCTGAGTCCTGTCCCACTCTGACTCGGTGATCGAGGTAGCAGAGCCGAGCGCATAAGATGCGGCATTGCTGTGTACGATGTCGAGGCGTCCAAAGCGGTCAAGGGTGGCTTTAACCATGGCATTCACGTCGTCCATTTTTCCCACATCCGTCCTGACAAAAATAGCTTCGCGGTCTTTGGCGCGTATATTCTCGACCGCTTGGCGGCCGCCCACGTCGTTCGTGTCCGCAAGAACGATGGAAGCTCCGTGCTCAGCGAACAACTGCGCCGTCGCTCGTCCGATGCCGGAGGCGGCACCGGTGATTAACGCTACTTTCCCAGCCAGCATCTTTGTCCAATCCATGAGCAAATCACTCCTTGTGATACTGACGCGCGAAGTTAGGCCCTGTGGGTGGCGGCTTCATTCCATCCAGCCGGCTACTGTATGCATCGAAAATTCGGATTGTCAACAAGTCGTATTGGATGCCCACGCCTCATTGGGACTTGCACCCACGATGTGCCTTGAGGAGAGCTGATTTGTTGCGAAGACCCATCAAGAACCTGCGCTGGATCATCGCGGTCTTACTTTTCTTTGCCACGTTGATCAATTACATGGACCGCCAGCTCCTTTCGGTCATTGCGCCCAAACTTCGCGCCGACCTGCACCTGACCAATACGCAGTACGCCTACGCCATCAATTCGTTTCTGATTGCCTACGGCGTGATGTTTACTTTGGGTGGTTGGATCATTGATGTGTTGAAGACGCGCCGCGGGCTGGCGCTCAGCTTGGGCATATGGTCGTTGGCAAGCACGCTGCACACGCTGGTGGTGGGCGCCTGGGACCTTTGCTTCTACCGATTCTTGCTCGGGGTTTCAGAGCCGGGAAATTTCACCGCCGCGGTCAAAGCAGTCGCCTCGTGGTTTCCCACACGGGAGCGCGGCGTGGCGATCGGAATTGCCATAGCGGGCACCGGTGTGGGAGCCATCGTTGCTCCGCCAGTGGTGGTTTGGTTGACGCTGAACTTTGGCTGGCGCATGGCTTTCTTGCTGCCCAGTCTATCCGGCGCCATACTTCTTCCGATTTGGTTGCTGATCTATCGAGAACCGGAGGACCACCCCTGGATTTCCCAAGAGGAGCGTGAACATATTCTGAGCGGTCGCGCGGGGGAGGGCGGGGATTCTCAAAAACCACGAATCTTGAATCTTTTGACGTTCCGGCAAACGTGGTCGTTCATCGTCGCTCGTTTCTTCGTTGATCCTCTCGGGTTTTTCTACTGGTTCTGGCTGCCGTCCTACCTGGTTGCCGTCAAGGGTTTCACTTTTGTGGAATTGGGAAAGTGGCTCTGGATTCCCTACCTCGCGCAGGGCTTGGGTCAGCCCGCGGGTGGGTATTTTTCAGGACGCCTGATCCGGGGTGGCATGACGCCCATTCTGGCGCGCAAGTGGGGGTTGACTGTGGGCATGCTGCTGTCTCCCTTTGCCATTGTTTCACTCATGGCGTCGGAAAAGGCTCTCGTGCTAGGGTGCATTACTGTTGCCACACTGGGGATCGGATGGTGGGGAGCCAACTATAATGCCGCAGTGATGGATACGGTACCACGCTACGCGGTGTCGACAGTTACCGGAATCGCTGGAAGCGGGGGCGTGTTAAGTTCCGCCATCCTGACGGGCGTCACCGGCTACGCAGCCGATCACCATGCCTACACTCTGGCTTTCCTGTTCAATTTAGTTCTTATGATTTTTTCCGTGATGGCGTCATGGATGCTGCTGCAAAAGCCCATGGAAGCCTGAGATCACATCGGCATATTCGACCCGCTGTTGCTGGAAAGTGCGATAAGTGCGTTTTGTAAATAAACTTCTGCTGCCCATCCGGTTTCCACAACACAGGCTGGGGGCTTTCGCCGAAAGACTTCCTGCCAACGAAGTACCAGTGGTGCTGGGCGAGCTGGATGGTAGTATTCTGTTGCGATGGACGATGGCCGTGAGTTGGCGTTGAAGCAATTCGATCGCCTCCGGTATCCCACAAAAGTTTCCTGGGACATGTGGACGTTGGCCTGCACCTGGGGGTCTTCGACGTCCTGGGTTGACGGGCAAATGGCCGGTCGGGAAAAAGAGGTGCTCTTGGAGATGGACTCCGTGGCCGACCTCGGAATCGACCTGCTCCAAATCGATAGCGGACGGCAAGTGAGTCCGGGAGGCGACGTCAATCACCCGATTCCCACTCACGGCTGGCGACCGGACTCGCAATCCTACCCAGACGGCTGGTATGCCGTAGCCGCCCGGCGCGACCCGTTGGGCATCCGGCTCGGACTGTGGGCTGTGGCGGAGGCCATTCCGTTCAAAGACCTGGAATGGAATTGGGAGCAATGGCGCCTCACGCAGTTCAAGCTGGACTTCGCCAATCGCAATCACTACGGGACGATGGTGAAGCTCGTCGAAAAGGTGCGCCGGTTTGAGCTTTTCACCGACCACCGAGGCATTGTCGGATGGGACACGACGGAGAATGCGTCGCGCTTTGGCTATTACTGGGCACGCGAATATGGCGATCGGCATTTCATGAATCGCAAACCCAAGGTTCCACCGAACGCAGTCGACATCCCCTGGCTGGCGTTGCGCGACTTCTGGCATCTCGCGCGGTACAATAATCTCAACAAGTGGCAGCTTGTAACGCAAAATCCTGAAACCGTTGATCCGAGTCTCTCCGATGCTGTCCAACACAGCGTCGCATATTGCTCGACGCCCACGCTTATGGGCATTCCCGAGTTCATGACCCTGACTCGCACTTACAGCGCATCCTCGCGGTCGCAAGTTCGCGCACTGCTCAAAATCTACAAGCAATATCAAAAGGAAATCTTCGAAAGCTTCGTGTTCGCCATCGGCGACGAACCTTCGAACCGTTCCTGGGCGGGTTCCCAGTCTTACCACCCCGGCAACAATGAAGGATTTCTGCTCCTTTTTCGAGAAAGGCTAAATCTCGACCAGCGGAAGCACATTCACTGGCGCTTCGTTCCCAGCGGACCGGCAAGCACTTTTGAGGATTTAGAAACGGGAGCCAAGCGGCGGGTCATGCTGGACCACGACGGCTCTGCGAGCCGCACAATCACCGAACCTGCTGATTTCCTGTTTTTGCGATTTTCCAGAGAGAACAGCTAAACAAAGGGGGACTTTATGCAATCGCGGCGTGAGTTTTTGAAGACGGGCACAAGCGCCATCAGCGGCTTTGCCGTAGCCAAGACCGGGCTTGAACCGGTGGGCTCGAATACGCCGGGGAGCGCCGCCCCGAACTTTGTTTTCTTTCTGGGAGAAGGTGTGCGGGCCGATGAGCTGAGTGCCGCCGGAAACAAAATCATTTCCACGCCGCATTTCGATCGCATCGTGAAAGAGGGAATGACATTTCGCAACGCTTTCGTCGTCAATGCTCTCTGCCTGCCTTCGCGCGCCACGCTGCTGACCGGTCTTTATTCCCACTCGACCGGCTGCATCGATAATCGCGACCGGGAAATTCCGCGCGAAATCCCCATCCTGCCGGACATGCTGCATGAGGCCGGCTACGAAGTGGCCTTTGTGGGCAAATCTCACGTGAAAGACTTGAGCCGGCGCGACTGGGATTATTACTGCGGCATCGAGGCAGCGGGTGCCGACTACTATGAGCCGATGATTATTGAAGGACAACGTGGCGTTGCCGGGCCTCCCGAGCGCCATGAAGGCTACGTTGACGATGTCTTGACGGATCACGCGCTGGCGTGGCTCGGCCGGGAGCGTAGCAAGCCGTTTTGTCTGTTCCTCGCTTTTATCGCGCCGCATTCTCCATTCTACCGGCCTCGTCGTTATCTGGATCTCTATGACGGAATAAGGATCCCCAAGCCAGCTACGTTCGATGACGACTTGCGCGGCTATCCCGGCAAGCCGTTGGCCTTTCATGAAGCCAAGAATAAGATTGGAACAACTGTTTCGAGCGCAACCTCGCGGTCACTCGAGGAGGTGGTTAAGGACCATTACGCCGGCGTGGTGGCCAATGATGACTGCGCGCGGCTTGTATTCGAAGCTCTGGAAGGGGCCGGTCGGATGGACGACACGGTGATCGTGCTGAATTCCGACCACGGCTTTTTCCTGGGAGAGTGGCGCTTCTACGACAAGCGCTTCATGCACGAACCCTCCATTCGCGTACCGTTGTCGATTCGATACCCCAAGCTCATCCGGCCCGGCACGATGCGGGACGAAATGGTGCTCAACCTCGACATCGCTCCAACGCTGCTGGACCTTGCAGGAGTGAAAATCCCCGAGTGGATGCAAGGGCAGAGCCTGCTTCCGTTTCTTAAAGGGGGCGAACCCGCGGTGTGGCGCAAGGACTGGCTCTACGAATATTACGAGTATCCTGGCGCCAACCAGGTTCGCCCCCATCGCGGAATCCGCACCGAACGCTACAAGCTGATTCATTACTATCTGGAGCCCGAGCAGTTCGAGCTCTACGATTTGGGTAATGATCCCAACGAGCTTCACAACCTTTTTGGCACTCCATCGAGTGCCGGCCTTGTTGCCGAGCTTCGCAATCGCCTCGACCAGCTTCGAAAAGAAACAGGCGATGAGTTCAATTACGAGACGCCCTCAGGGCAGGAAGCGGGCAAGTCGCCGGGGTAAAGGATTCCCCGGCGGTTTCTATAAACACTTCCACCTTGACGGCCCTTCGCGAAAAAAAATACCATGGCGTTCCGCCACAAACCAGCCGCCAAAATCCCAGTTGCGGCTCGTACTGAAGGGAATGGAACGCCGAGTTGACGCACTCCACCCAGAGCGAAGATGCGCAAGCGCAGCGCGATGCCCGTGAGCTGGAAGGTTTGGGTTACGCGCAGGAGCTGCTGCGCAGCATGGGTGGATTCTCCACCTTCGCCATTTCCTTCACCATCATTTCCATCATCACCGGCGTTTTCACGTTGTACGACTACGGCCTCCAGATGGGCGGACCCGTGGAAATGACCCTCGGTTGGCCGCTGGTTTCCGTGGGATCACTTTTCGTGGCGCTGAGCATGGGCGAACTCTGCTCGGCGATTCCCACCTCGGGGGGAACGTACCATTGGTCCGCGGAATTGGGCGGGCCCACGTGGGCATGGTTCACGGCCTGGTTCAACATCGTGGGCCTGGTGACGGAGGTGGCGGGCATCGATTATGGGTGCGCGACTTATCTCGTTCCCGTGGCCGGGTTGGGCTCGTCGCACGCCGCACTTCTCATATCCTACGGATTGATTTTACTTTCGCACGCCTTGATCAATCACTATGGAATCCGCTGGGTTGCTTGGTTGAGCGATCTGAGCGTGACGGTGCACATTTTTGGCGTGGTGGTCCTGGTGGGGGCGCTGATGATGTTCGCTCCCAAACAGCCGCTGGGCTTCTTGCTGAGTCATGAGAACTCGGGTGCCATTCATGCCCCCTACCTGTGGCTCTTCGTGCTCGGCCTGCTCCAGGCGCAGTGGACTTTTACGGGTTACGATGGGCCAGCTCAAGTTTCTGAAGAAACGGTAGACCCGCGTCATCGCGCCCCCTGGGGAATTGTGATGGGCGTCTTGGTGTCGGCGGTTTTCGGTTACATCCTGGTGCTGGGATTGACGTGGGCCATCCCCAGCTTGAACGGTGTCTTGCATGCCAAAGACTCAGCCGGGAATTCTCTTCCTGCTGTGCTCGCCATCATCGTGTCAACACTTGGGGAGCGAGCGGGAAGAGCAGTGTTGATGCTGGCCGTGGCAGCGATGTGGTTTTGCGGGCTTTCCACGCTCACTTCGGGCTCGCGAGTAATCTTCGCCCTGGCACGGGATAGAGGCCTGCCGCTGGCAGGACTGTGGGGCAGAACCAATCCGAGGCATCGGACTCCTGCCCCCGCCATTTGGCTGGCCGCGGGGCTGGCGTTTGCGGCGATGGTTTATAGCGGGTCGGTCGCCGTAGTAACTTCGCTGAGCGTGGTGGGATGCTACCTCGCCTATTCCATCCCGATTTTCCTGGGCTGGAGAAAAAAAGCGCAGTGGATTTCTTTACGCGGCCCCTGGCATCTTGGCCGGCGAAGCAATTTGATCAACCTTCTGGCGCTGGCTTGGACAGTGTTCATCTGCTTCGTGATGATGATGCCGCCCAATGCCCGCACAGGAGCCAGCATTGCGGTGGTTATCGCAGTGCTTTTCTTACTTCACTTCTTCACCGGGCCGCACGAAATGCGCAAACCCCTCTGGATGACCCCGGAAAATCCAGAGCGCCCAGAGGCGTAAATGGACTAAGCCAAATAAGAT
>JASHTO010000201.1 GCA_030040515.1 Terriglobia bacterium | reverse complement strand
TTGGTTGCGCGATGAATCACTTCTATGCGGCGCTCCTTCGCACGGAGGAGAAGCAACCCGAGGCCATCACGCGCATTTGCCATTTTGGCGATTCGCCCATCAGCGGCGACTTGATCTCGGGCGCCGCGCGCACCCTCCTGCAAAATAAATTTGGCGACGCGGGGCACGGGTGGATTTTCATCGCCAAGCCCTGGGATTTCTACTACCACGAGGGCATCCGCATGGAGGGCAAGGGATGGAGAGTGAGCTCGCCGGTGCTGCCCGGCGGAGGCGGCGGGTCATTCGGCCTGGGCGGCGCAAGTTTCACCGCCAGCTCTCCCGCGGCTTATTCGCGCATCCGCACGACATCGAAGGGGGAAGGCTCAGCCGTCAGCCGCTTTGACATTTTCTATCTCGCTCAGCCTCATGGAGGGTCCTTCACGGCTGATGTTGACAAGGATCCTGCTCGCGATTTTCCTACCGAGGCGGAAACGCGAAGCTCGGCCATGGTCTCCATCAACGTAAAGGACGGCAGCCACACGCTCAAGATCACCCCCCAGGGCGACGGCTCCGTCACTCTCTACGGCGTTGCGCTCGAGCGGGATAACCCCGGGGTGGTCTACGACACGCTGGGAATGCTCGGCGGCACGGTGCATCACCTCACCTTCTTTCACGGAGACACCTGGATTGAAGACTTGCAGAACCGTAAACCCGACCTGGTTATACTCAACTTTGGAACGAATGAAAGTAATTACGGTTATCTCCCCTATACCGAATACACTCACGGCTACTCGTTGGTCATCCACCGCATCCGGGAGGCGCTGCCCGGCGTCTCGATCCTGATCATGTCCCCCATGGACCGCGGCGCACGGGACGATGACGGCGATATCGTGACCATCCCCAGCATCCCCATCCTCGTTGCCGCGCAGGAAAGCGTGGCGCGCGCGGAAAACGTTGCCTTCTTCAACACCTTCGCCGCCATGGGTGGAACGGGCACCATGGCGCGCTGGTACGACGACCAGCCTCGCCTGGTGACCGGCGACTTTACCCACCCCTCCTACACCGGCGCGCAGCAATTGGGGACGATGCTCGTCAACGCACTCCTCAAGGGCTTTGACGAGTACAAAAAAAATCTGGAAGGCCCGCCCTGCATCCCGCCGGGCGAAGTCGCCAAGAGTGCTCCGGCCGGCGATCAGTAATATGCCGTGACAGGGGCTTCCGAAGCTGTGAAAAAAAATCGCACGCCAAGGCGCGAAGACGCAAAGTCAAGCAAGGTCAATGCCCTTTGTTTGCTTTGCGATGCTTTGCGCCTTGGCGTCTTGGCGTGAGGTGTTTTTTCTTTGGGTCGATTTTTTCACGCCTTCTCCTGCCCGTACCACGAGTGAGTTCCGACCCGCCAACTTCCTGTTGACATCCTACAGATGCTCGTGTATCCTTCTGTAGAAACCCCATAGGAGACCCTGATGCCCCGGGAAAAGGAAGACATTCTGCGCGGCACGCTCGACCTGCTGGTTCTGAAAACTCTTGAGACGCTCGGTCCGCTGCACGGCTACGGCATCGCGCGAAGGATCGAGCAGGTCTCGCGTGACCTGCTGCATCTCAATCAAGGCACGCTTTACCCTGCGCTGCTGCGGCTCGAGCAGCGCGGCTGGATCAATTCCCACTGGGGGACGTCGGACAACCACCGGCGCGCGCGTTATTACTCGCTCACCCAGTCCGGCAGGCGGCAGCTCGCCCGCGAAACCGAAAGCTGGCAGCTTATGGCCAGGGTGATTGGACGCGTGCTCGAGGGAGCGTCGGGATGACCCGGGTGGCGGGGCTGTTCCGCAAACGCCGTGTGCACGATGAGCTTGACGATGAAGTGCGCGCGCACCTCGAAATGCTCACTGAGGAGAATATCCGCCAGGGCATGGCGCCGCAGGAAGCCCGCTACGCGGCGCTGCGCAGCTTCGGCGGCGTCGAGCAGGCCAAGCAGTCCGTTCGCGAGCAGTGGGGGCTTCCTATGATCGAAACGCTGGGCCAGGATTTGCGCTGCGGGTTCCGGCAGTTGGGGCGCAACCGGCTGTTTACGGCGGTTGCGGTCACCACCCTGGCGCTCGGCATCGGCGCCAATGCCGCCATCTTCAGCGCGGTGTACGCCGTGCTCCTGAAGCCGCTGCCCTTCCCCGATTCCGGCCAATTGGTCAGAGTGTTTGAGGCCAATGACCGCGCAGGAATCTCGGCCGACGGCTGCACCTATGGGGAATTCGAGGATTGGAAAAAGCAGAATCGCGTCTTCAGCGGAATGGCCGCGGTTACAGCACACGAACTAACTCTCACCGGACGCGGCGACCCCACGGTGGTGCGGGTGGGAGACGTGACGTCGGACTTCTTCACGGTTCTGGACGCGCCGCCCGCGGCCGGTCGAGGTTTTCTTCCCCAGGACGACGTGCCGGGCAGCGAGCCGGTGGCCGTGATCAGTGACGAGTTGTGGCGCGGCCGCTTCGGCGGCAATCCCGGCCTGATCGGAAGCAGTATCGAGCTGGACAAGCGGCCGTTCACCGTCGTGGGAGTCATGCCCGCCGGCTTCCGATTCTCATTCATTGATGAAGGGCCAAGCCGGCAGGTCTGGGTCCCCATCGTTCAAGACCCGCTTACCGGCGCGATGGCCAAACGCCCCACCGTCCACTTCTTTACTGCCCTGGCGCGGCTGAAGCCGGGAGACTCTATCGAGCAGGGGCGCGCGGATATGGAAGCGGTGGGCAGCCGGCTGTGGAAGGAGTATCGCCCAGGAGATGCGGGGTGGGCGATTCGCGTGGCAACTCTGCGCGAGGCCATGACCGAGGGCGCTTCAACTCCACTGCTCATCCTGCTGGCCGCCGTCGGCCTGGTGCTTTTGATCGCCTGCGCCAACGTGGCCAACCTACTGCTCGCGCGGGCAATGTCGCGCTCCAAGGAGTTCGCACTGAGAGCGGCCCTGGGCGCGGGCCGCAACCGCATCGTGCGCCAATTGCTGATGGAGAGCGCAGTGCTCGGTCTCGTGGGCGCCGCGCTGGGGGTCGCACTGGCGTATGGGGGAGTTCGGGGACTGAGCGGATTGCTGCCGTCCAGCTTGCCCCGCGCGGAGTCAATTCGAGTGGATGGCTCGGTGCTGGCGTTCGCTTTGGCGATTTCGCTTGCCGCCAGCTTGCTGTTTGGAGTGGCGCCGGCTCTATTCGCCGCCGATTCTCGGCTTTATGCGACGCTTCAGGAAAGCGGGGGCCGCGCGGGTGAAGGGAAAATGCGCCAACGGGCGTGCAACCTTCTGGCCACCGGGGAGATCGCCCTGGCCATGATGCTGTTGGTGGGAGCCGGCCTGCTCATCCGCAGCTTTGCCGCGCTGCTCGTGGTGAATCCGGGGTTCGAAACGCGGAAGGTTCTCAAGGCGGAAGTGTCGCTGCCGCAGTTTCAGTATAAGACGCCGCAGCAGTGGACGGCATTTTCAGACGATCTGATGCCGCGCCTCCAGGCCCAACCCGACTTGCAGGATACGGCGATCGCCATTCCGGCGCCGCTGGCGGATCAATTCGTAAGCCTGCCGTTTTCGATCGTCAACGGCCCGCCCGTTCCGCAGGGGAGGAGCGTCAAGGCGGATTATGAGGCCATCAGTCCGAATTACTTCCATGTGGCAGGCATTCCGTTGCTGCGCGGGCGTGCATTCACCCAGCAGGATGCCCTGTCCGCGCCGCGCGTGGCGATCATCAGCAAGGAGTTGGCGCGCATTTACTTCCCGGATCGGGATCCCGTGGGACAGCAGCTCGTTTTCGGGTTTCCGCCGGAAGTCAACGTTAGGCGTGAAATCGTGGGGGTGGTGGGAGATGTGCGCGACGCCGCGCTCAGCCGCGCCCCCGGACCCATGATGTACGTACCGTTTGACCAGGCGCCGTTGTGGGGCGTGGTCCTGGTCAGCAAAACCTCACTCAGCGCCTCCGCCGTCACCCATGAAATCGAGGCGAAGCTTCACGAAGTGGATGGCGATTTGCCGGTAACGCACGTCGAGTGGATGTCGGAAGCGGTGGACGCTTCGCTCAGCAAGACCCGACTGCGCACATGGTTGTTCGGGCTCTTTGGCGCCATGGCGCTCACGCTGGCCGTGGCGGGAATTTTCGGCGTGATCTCATATTCCGTCTCGCGTCGAACAAAGGAATTTGGGATTCGCATGGCGCTGGGAGCGGACAAAAGGGAGATTTTCGCCCTGGTGCTGAAGGAAGCGCTGGTTCTGGCGCTTGTCGGCGTCGCGGTCGGGGTCGGCGCCTCACTGGGGCTTACGCGGCTAATCTCCAGCTTGCTGTTTGGCGTGCGCACCACGGATCCCCTAACCCTCATCGTGCTGCCGCTGCTGCTCACCGCGGCCGCGCTGGCCGCGGCCTATATCCCCGCCCGACGCGCCACCAAGGTAGACCCGCTGGATGCCTTGCGGCATGAGTGATCTGCGGCACCCCCTACGAGCCGCTCGGTAATTGACAGTCCATGGCTAACGGTTCTATACGGAGCGACATAAATTGTAGCGGCGCTCTACGACCCGTCGCCAGAAGACGGCTTTGGGTCGCAGGGCGAGCGCCGACCGGCGGCCATAGACCGCCACTACAGCCAAATACGCAAACACTTATGTCGTTCCGTATAGAAAGCAGTTTCCAAAATGTGCGGCGCTACATTTCGAGAGATTTAAGGGCTGAGATGGGAATGGCCCTGCTGACGGCCTGGTTGCTGGCTTCCAAGGTTCCATAAAGCGTGCGGGAAACTTGCGCGCCGAACAGCATGATGGCCGACGAAATGTAGGCCCAGGTCATGAGCGACACCACGACGCCGATCGAGCCGTAGACATGGTGATAATTAAAGTAGGGCATGAAGACGGTCAAAAGCCCGCGGGCAGATTCCCAGAGCAAGGCCGTGAGTAACGCTCCGGGCAAGGCCCGCGGCAGGTTCATGGGCCGATTCGGGAGCCTCTCAAAAACCACCAGGAACATAAGCAACGAGAGGCCAAACGAACTGAATGCCGTCAGCATGTGGTAAAGGAAAATCGCCAGGGAATGCAGGTGCGGCCCCAGCATGCCCTCCAACCGGCGGCGGAAGACCGGGCCCAGGCCCACGAACGCGGTAGAAATCAAAATCAAAGACCCCACGATGCACGACATCTCCAGCGCCAGCAGACGGCTTCGCCACCAGCGGCGGCGCTCAGCGACACTCCAGGCGCGATTCAGAGCATTTTCGAGCGGCACGAACACACCCGAAGAGCTCCAAAGCAGCAGCAGGATTGAGATCAGCGTGATTTTTCCGTAAGCACCTCGGATGCTCACCAGATTCTGCATAATGACGTCGGTGCGGAAGGGCAGATAGCGCTGGAGGACGACCGAAAGTGGCACTTCGGGCGCAAAGCGTCGAATATAGAGGCCACACATTCCGAGGAGAAGCAGAAGAAGCGGAAATATGCCCAGCAGGCTGTGGTAAGCGATCGAAGCCGACACCATCAGCGAGTCTTCCCTCAGGAAATGCCGCAAGGCCTCACGCAGCACATGACAGCTCCTCGCCAGGCGCTCACGCATGCTCTTGCCTATTCCCAGTGACGATGCGGTTGGCATACTTCAACAGGCCGCTCCCGATTGCGCAGCATTGACCGCCCGCAACGATGCGGCCTGTTGTTAAGCTTATACTCGATTTCCACGCCGCCGCTACTTGTATTTCGCGATAGGCCTCAGTGAGAATTCGGCGGCGCGTTGGACTTCGGGTAGGAAACGGAGCGCAGAGTGCCGGTGATGGTACCCACCGAGATTTCAGCCTTAATGCGCAGCGGCAGGTGGCGAGGTTCGTCGCTGAACCAGATAAACATTCTCCCTTTACGCTTCAGCAGGCCATTAAATACCTTCGGCTCCACGCGCACCGCGTCGAAAATACCCACGGGTGTTTGCACTTTCTCGCGCGCCTGCACGTCGACGATCACACGCCGGGTTTTCGAGCCGTCGTTCACCGGCAATTCGAGCGTGTGACCGACCACCAGAGGCTGGCGTCGAAGATAATAGAACGCGGTCACGACATCTTCCACGCAGGGTGGGATGTCGAATTCCTCGTGTTTGGGCGTCGCCGAGGGCTGGTTCAAATCGCGTTCATCGAGAAGGGCAAGTTTCCGGGCGTAGTCAAAGGCGATATGCGTGTCCTTTTGCCGGCGTCCCTCGCTCACTTTTTTGGTAATTCCCTCGGAGCAGAGCGTCTCGGGGCTGGAAGTGGCGCGGAAAACGTTGTTGACGGCGAAGAGAATATTGACAAACCCCTGCGACTGCGCCGTGGCGGTGATTTCATATGAATCGTTGTCCTTTTTGCCGATGGTCCGCAGGGTCGTGGTTACCACGCCCGCGCGAAACACCGTCCACGTAACGTCATAAGTGAGCGTCTCACCGGGTTCAAAGGGTTGCTGCGGAGTCTGCGCCATGCCCGCGGCCAGCGTCAGGGGCAGCAACGCGGCAAGCCACACGCATACCCGCCGCCACCTCGATAAATGTATCGACGCGTCAAGCGCGCAGATTTTCACCAATACACCCTGTTCCCATCTAACGGAGCCGGATTTTGAACGCCAGAAAAATCAGAACAGCAAGGTAACCGAGAAAGGCTTCGTATTCGCGATTCTTCCAGTACTGCTTCCACTGGAATTTCTCCCCGTCCGCCGGCCGGCGAAAGCGCGGGAGAAAGAGGGGAACCCTCTTGGCATATCCATCGTAGACCTCTCCGAACTGGCGACGCAAGTATTCTTCTTCCCGGCGTATGACCGGCCAATAGACCGCCGCGAACAACACGGCAAAGGCCAGTGCCAGAATCCCACTCCCCCCCGCCCACGCGAGCCCCGCGCCGATGAGCGCGCTACCCAGATAAAGCGGGTTGCGTGTGTAGGCGTAGGGACCGCTCATGGCGAGCTTTTGGTTCTTGGCAAGATGCCCGGCGGCATAAGCGCGCAGTGCCACTCCCACGGCTCCCACGGCGCCGCCGGCAATGAGCATCTCAAACGTAGGACGGGAAAAGACGAGAAAGGCGATGCCCAGCAGAAATCCCAGCGGTACGCGCCAGCGCGCGGCCCACGCAGCGTAAGCGCTATTCATTCACCCTCGCGAGACGTGTTTCAACCGCCTCCATCACCGATTCGACGGAAATTCCCGAAAGATAGCCGGCGTTGGGATTGCGCGTGTGGTCAACCGGAGCGTGGTTATACAGGGCGATATCGTCGGCGGCAAACGGCCCATTGCGCGCCGGGTCCGTGGGCCCGTAAATCCCCACGATGGGAGTGCCCACTGCGGCCGTCAGGTGCAAGGGACCCGTGTCTCCGCCGATAAAGAGCCGCGCGCGCCGCGCCAGTGCAATGAATTGCACGATGGTAGCGGGCAGATAGCGCGCGTTGCCGGTTCCCGCGCCCTGCAAAATTCCAGCGATCAAAGTTCCCTCCGACGGCGAACCACTTAGAATGATTTTCTCCTGCCGGGCACGGCTCAATTGGCGGATCAGCGAGGAATAATTCTCCGGCGACCAGCGCTTTGAGCGCCACCCTCCGCCGGGATTTATCAAAATGAAGTTTTTCGAATCCAATGCGGCGAGTTGCTCCTCCACATGCGCGTCATCCTGCTCATACCGGGGCAGCGGAAATTGCCATCGGCCGGCCCGCGCTCCAACCCGCTCCACCAGCGCCAGATTTTCTTCCACCACGTGGGCGCCCTCGGGCGGAGACACCTTTTGGGTGTAAAGAATCGCCGCACTCGGCTCGCGCATCCAGCGCTCGCTGAATCCAATGCGTTCAGGGGAAGCGCTGAGCCGCGCTACCATCGCGGACTTCCAGAGTCCCTGAAAATCCAGGGCCGCGGTGTATGGCGTGCGGCGCAGGTCAAATATTCCATTGCAGATTTCTTTAAAGGTTGCGGAGGAGGTCAAACGTTCGCGCCACCCCAAGGTATCGAGCGCAATGACGCGATGAAGATGCGGGTTTCCGGCCAGCAGCGCGGCATAGCGCTTTTCCACCACCCAATGCAATTGCGCTTGCGGGAAGGTTTCCGCCAGCGCCGCCGCCGCCGGCAACGCGTGAACGATGTCGCCAATCGAGCTGAGACGAACCATCAGGAATCGCTGCGCCGCATCGTTCATTCCTGCCTGCTGACTCCCCAAATCAGTGAAAAAATCGGCTCGCCGGGGGTGCGCTCGCCCTGCGGCCCAGAGCCTCCTGGCGACGGGGCGTGGCCGCTCCCGCCCAGGCGGGACAACCACAAGGGTTGCCCCTACAAAATGTCTGCACGGGCAGGATGGGCGTGCCACCGCGCTCACCCCCGTGCGCGGCGAGAGATTTCCGCCAACAGTTCCCGCGTCGAGTGATTTTTCGGGTCGCCCACGATCTCCACTTCGCCGCCAAAGCTCTTTACCACATCGCGCTCAGGAACAGTCTCGCGGGAATAATCCGTGCCCTTGCAATGGACATGTGGCCGCAGGTCAAGAAGAACCTCCGCCGCGGTGAGCCCGTCGAAAATAACGACGTAATCCACGGATTCGAGCGCCGCCACCAATTCCGCGCGCCCTTCGGCGGGAATGATCGGCCGCCCCTGGCCTTTCAAGGCCGCCACGGCGCGGTCACTGTTCACGCCCACCACCAGCACATCACCGCAACGCTTCGCCCCTTCGAGATATCGCACGTGGCCGACGTGAAGAAGATCGAAGCAGCCGTTGGCGAAGGCAATGCGGCAGCCCGCGCGGCGCAGGCGTTCACCCAGGGCGCGCACTTCTTCGCGCGGAATCACGGCGGCGCTCATAGATTGCGAATCGCCTCCGTAAGCTCGCCAAGCGAAACGGTGGCCGTGCCGCGCTTCATCACCACGATTCCTCCCGCGCAGTTGGCGATGCGCGCCGCATCCAGAAAACTGGCGGCTGCGGCCAGCGCCAGCGTAAATGCCGCGATCACGGTGTCACCCGCTCCCGTTACATCCACGGCCTGGTCCGAACCGAAAATGGGAATGTGGCAGGGCGGGCGACGCGGCTCGAAGAGCGCCATGCCGTCGCGCCCGCGTGTGATCACCAGCGCCTCCAGCCCCTGGCGGCGAAGAAATTTTCGTCCCAAAGTATGAAGTCTCTGCGCGTCATTTCCAATCGTCTGCCCGAAGGCGGCTTCCACCTCCGGCTCGTTGGGAGTGGCTGCGGTGAGGTTCTTGTAGGTCAGCAGGTC
>JASHTO010000017.1 GCA_030040515.1 Terriglobia bacterium | reverse complement strand
CTTCCTTCCGCCTCAGTGAATTGGCCGAGGTTGGGCGAAGTGGGATCGCCTTGAACGTGAGCGACCCGGATATAGGCCAGGGCAACATCGAGCGCCAGATCCTTGTCGCCATGAACGTCGCTGCCCAACGAGGTCAGGTATTGCATCGCGTCGGAAACCATCTTCATCCGGACTTTCGTCGAACCCGGCAGGCCGCGGAGATCACCATCCAGTTCTATAAAATTTATGGCAAGTTGGTGTACCTGCACAAACCGGCGTTCGGCAATTTTGCGCGCACGATTGGCCATCAGCAAGCCGGCGGAGAGGCTTCCAATGACCAGCGCAAGGGCGGTGGCGGTCAAGACTACGACGGTGCGATTGCGGCGCAAAAATTTGGCGGCGCTGTAGGCGAGTGTATCCGGCCGGGCGCTGATGGGCTCATGCTGGAGATAGCGCCGGAGGTCGTCGCCGAAGGCTGTCACGGAGGCGTACCGCTCCTGCGGGTGTTTCTTCAGGGCTTTGCCCAGAATCGTGTCGAGATCTCCACGCAACTGGCGGCTAAGCTTCTCGGGCGTCGAGCCGTGCGTTCCCGCCGCGTTTCCACCCGCCAGAACAGCTTCCGATGCCCGGCGAGGTTCCACTTCGACAATCGCTTTGACCAGTTCTGCCGGGGTGTCCGCGCCCGGCCCGGCAGGATGCTGCCCCGTCAGCAGGAGGTAGAGCAGCACTCCCAGCGCATACACGTCCGTGGCGGTGGTCACGGCTCCACGCGTGACCTGCTCCGGCGCGGCAAATCGCGGAGTCAGCGCCCCTCCGCCTTCCATCGTGTGCGTAATTGCCAAAGCGGACTCTTCCTCCCGGGCCAGCAGCTTGGCAATTCCAAAATCCAGCAATTTCACCTGGCCGTCTTTGCGGACCAGCACGTTGGAAGGCTTGATGTCCCGATGGACAACCAGATGGGCATGGACCTCCGCCATGGCGCCCAGCACATCGAGAAAAAGCTTGACGCGCGCGTCGACGTCGAGCCCGTGTGCATCGCAATATTGGTCAATGGCCACGCCCTCAACGTATTCGAGAATGAGATAAGGGCTGCCGTCAGGAGAGATGCCGGCATCAAGCAGGGAGGCGATATGCGGATGAGTAAGCTGGCCGAGAATTCTGCCTTCGCGTTTGAAGCGCTCTTCCGTCTCGCGGTTGGTGATCGCGATCTTCACAAACTTCACTGCGGCCTGCCGCTCAAACCGCCCATCACTGCGCCGGGCCAGCCACACGCTGCCCATTCCACCTTGACCGATGGGCGAGACAAGGGTGTAGGCGCCGAGCTTCTGGCCGGTCAGCCTCGAGTCTACACTTAGCGGGGACTTCTCAAGAAATCCTCTTTCGTTCATTTGCTGCTGATCGTGCAATAGCGCCTGGATGATGGAAGCCAGCTTCGGGTCTTTTTCCCGAAGCGAAAGCATCCACGCGTCGCGTTTTTCCGGATCGATCTCCAGAACCTCGTCGAGGTAGGGGCTTACTTCCTGCCATTGATCGGGTGTGAGCATGGCCATCGGTTCTTCACAACGGCAAATCCGTTCGCAGGCTCTGATAGAGATAAATGCGGGCCTTTTCCCATTTTCGCTGGACGGTACGTTCGGACACCCCAAGCATCTCGGCAATCTCAATGAATGAGAATCCGCAGAAGAACTTCAGATCCACAATCTGCGACAAGGAATTATCCTTTTCGGCCAGTTTGTCGAGAGCCTTGCTGATCTGGGTAAGTTCTTGTTCGTCGCTCGAAACATCTGCAACATTGGTGGTGAGGGAGGTGAGTTCGAACTGGCCGCCGCGCTTGATGGCGAGACGGTTCCGGATGTGATCGATGATGAGGCCGCGCATCACGCGCGCTGCATACGTCATAAAGCGGCCCCGATCAGGAAAAGATGGGCCCCCGGCCGCGGCCATATCCAAGTAAGCCTCGTGAATGAGCGTTGAAGCACTGAGAGTTACAACGCCCTGGCACGCAAGTTGGCGTTTGGCCAGCCGATGGAGTTCGCTATAGAGAAGGGTAAAAAGCTCACCCGCCGAAGCTGCGTCACCCCGCTCCGCCAAATCGATCAGAGTAGAAATGTTTGGGTTGGTCGCCTCCATGGCGTCTTGAAAACAGCGTCTCGCATCTCGAGGCGATAGTCAAGGCGAAACGAGCGGCTTCGGGGACGTAATCGTCTTTAAAGAGAGATGAGCGGAGCGGCAACGAGGAAGTGGTAGCCACAGTCAGTGATTTCCTGACTGTGGGTTCTTCCTCCCCACGTGCCATATGGTGCATGGCTTCATGGATGATAAATGGAAAAAATAAAGAGCCCACGGTCAAAAAATCACTGACCGTGGCTACCCATTGTCGTCATTCGGTGCGGCAAGTTATCGGATGATAGAAAAAGGCGGGAGCCGCAGCTCCCGCACCCCAAGAGGTCCGCACCTGGTGTTGAAGACTATGCCAGGTCGTAGCGATCGAGATTCATCACCTTGCTCCACGCTGCCACGAAGTCCTTCACAAAGGTCTTTTTCGCGTCCTCACAGGCATAGACTTCCGCGATTCCGCGGAGCTGGGAGTTAGAACCGAAGATCAGGTCGACGCGAGTGCCGATCCATTTGACTTTGCCCGTCGAACGATCGCGCCCCTCATACACGCCTTCCGTCGAGGAGGGCTGCCATTGGGTATTCATGTCGAGCAGGTTGACGAAGAAATCATTGGTCAGCGTTCCGGGCTGGTGGGTGAAGACGCCGTGTTCGGACCCGCCGAAGTTGGTGCCCAAGGCGCGCATGCCGCCGATGAGAACCGTCATTTCGGGTGCAGTCAGCTTCAGCAACTGCGCGCGGTCCACCAGCCGCTCTTCCGCCGATCTCGGGTCACCGTTCATGTGGAGGTAGTTGCGGAACCCGTCGGCGGTGGGTTCGAGAACGGCGAATGATTCCACATCAGTCTGCTTCTGGGATGCGTCGGCGCGCCCGGGCGTGAAGGGAACTGTCACGTTGTGCCCGGTCTTTTTCGCAGCTTCCTCGACGGCGGCACAGCCGCCCAGAACGATCACATCCGCCAGCGAGACCTTCTTCCCGCCCTTGAGCGAGCGATTGAATTCTTTCTGAATCGCCTCGAGCTTCTTCAGGACCTTCGCCAGTTCGGCCGGTTGGTTCACGGCCCAATCCTTTTGTGGCGCCAGGCGAATGCGCGCGCCGTTCGCCCCACCGCGCTTGTCGGAGCCGCGGAAGGTCGCCGCCGAGGCCCACGCCGTGGTGACCAATTCGGAAATTGAGAGTCCGGATTTGAGAATTTTGGCCTTAAGAGCCGCAATGTCCTTCGCCCCGATGAGCTTGTGATCCACGGCGGGAACAGGGTCCTGCCACAACTGCGGTTCTTTGGGAACCAGCGGGCCAAGGTAGCGCGAGACCGGACCCATATCGCGGTGCGTGAGCTTAAACCACGCCTTGGCGAATGCGTCGGCGAATTCTTTGGGATTCTCGTGGAAGCGCTTGGCGATGGGCGCATAGATCGGGTCCATTCGCAGGGCGAGGTCCGTGGTGAACATCATCGGCGCGTGCCGCTTGGCGGGATCATGCGCATCAGGAACAGTGCCCGCCGCATCCCCGTTCTTGGGAGCAAACTGGTTTGCACCGCCGGGGCCCTTCACCAGCTCCCACTCATAGCCGAAGAGGTTGTCGAAGTAGTTGTTGTCCCACTTAATGGGGTTGGTGGTCCATGCGCCTTCCAGGCCGCTCGTAATCGTGTCGTCACCCTTGCCGGTGCCGAAGGTGGTTTTCCAGCCGAGGCCTTGCTCCTCGATGGGAGCGCCCTCGGGTTCCGGGCCGACATAACGCTTCACTTCGGCGGCACCGTGAGCTTTGCCGAACGTGTGCCCGCCGGCAATGAGCGCCACGGTCTCATAGTCATTCATCGCCATGCGGCGGAAGGTCTCGCGGATGTCCCGCGCCGCAGCGACGGGATCCGGCTTCCCATTGGGCCCTTCCGGATTCACGTAAATCAGGCCCATCTGAACCGCGCTGAGTGGGTTATCGAGCTGGCGGTCGCCGGTGTAGCGCTCGTCCCCCAGCCACGTGTGCTCCGGCCCCCAGTAAACCTCCTCTTCGGGCTCCCAAATGTCCTCCCTCCCGCCGCCGTAGCCGAAGGTCTTGAACCCCATCGACTCCAGTGCCACGTTGCCCGCCAGAACCATCAGATCGCCCCAGGAAATTTTGCGGCCATACTTCTGCTTGATTGGCCAGAGCAGCCGGCGCGCCTTATCGAGATTCTGGTTGTCCGGCCAGCTATTGAGGGGCGCAAACCGCTGGTTGCCGGAACCTGTTCCGCCGCGGCCGTCCCCAATGCGGTATGTTCCGGCGGCGTGCCATGCCATGCGAATCAAAAATGGCCCGTAGTGGCCGTAGTCCGCCGGCCACCACTCCTGCGAAGTCGTCATCAAGGCATGCAGGTCCTTGATCACGGCATTCAGGTCGAGACTATTGAATTCTTTGGCGTAATCGAATTTTTTGTCCATGGGGTTGGACAAGGAAGAGTGCTGGTGCAGGATCTTCAGGTTGAGTTGATTCGGCCACCAGTCCGCATTCGTGTGGGCTCCGGCCGCAGATTGGGTGCGAGCGCCACCCGCTACCGGGCATTTGCTCGCCGCTGACAAAGTTTGCTCATGATGGGCGGGAACGGCCGCCCCCATTGGATCGGTGAGTTTTGTTGCCATAAGTTCATCCTCCTTGGATTTTATTTGTGCAATCGCCGCGGAGCGCACTTCGCGCAGAGCCCGCGGAAAATAACCTCGCACTGGCGAAGAGTCCGCTTGCCGAGGGACCTGGACGCAGGCCGGGGCACGTCGTACCACTTTATGTCCTCAACATTGCCGCAGCGATCGCAGATAAAGTGGTGGTGCCGCACGCCTTGCGCATCGAATCGCGCGGCGCGGCCTTCCACCGCCACTTCACGCACCAGACCCGCCTGCACCAGGTCGCGCAGATTGTTATAAGTCGTGGCCCGCGAGCAGCGCGGATCCGCACGATTCACAGCTTTGAGAATTTCTGCAGCGGTGGGATGAGAGGTTTGTTCCATCAGAAAGGCCATCACCGCATAGCGCTGCGGCGTGCAGCGCAACCCACTGCCCTCCAGGGACTTTTTGATTGCCGCGGCGTCCATGCCGAAGCTAGACTAATTCTAATGTGATATTTAGTCAAGACGTATGCTTGCAATTTTGCTCGACTCAGGGGCACGTTAAAGTTGTATCGATTTGGAGTGCGGTCCCGCCTGGGCGGGACCGCCGTAGGGGCTTGCTCCGTCAGATGACGGACAAGCCCCTACAATGCGACGCTCGTAGAGCGCCGCTACAGCAAACGATGAATCGTCATGGTCATCTTGCCTCAACGGGGTTTAAGGACATCGCCCTGGCAAGAAACCATGCCAAATTTTTTCGGACGGCCACGGCCCTTCCGCCCAGCGCTTTTTCCACCTGCTCGCGAACTTTCTTTGCCGTCTCGAGTTGGGAGCCAGGGGTTGAATCCAGCAGCTTTTCCGCCTGCAAGAAACAAGCCAAGGCGATTTCCGCAGACTGCCCGCGTCTCAACAGAAATTGCCCGTAGTTGAACCAGTCTGACGCCTCAGCCTTACGGTCAGGCAGGTCTTGATCGAGAGCCAGCACGTGTTGGTAGGTTGCCGCGGCGAAGGCGATGTCGCCGGTCTTATCCTGCAGGTCCGCCAGGTGCGCCAGCGCCACAGCCACAAGCGGCTGGTCGCTTGCTCGCTCGGCGAGACGCATCACGGATTCATAAGCCTGCAAAGCGAGCTGGCGCTGGTGGGTCCGCGCATAGTCATCAGCTAGTTTAAGCATCACGGTCGCGAACTGGTCAGTCGAGGCGCGCAGGTCCTCTCCCTGCTTTTCCCGCTGGCTGAGTTGGGCGGCAGTCAAGCGTAGGTAGGCCTCATAATGGGGGAATGCGGCGCCGGGATTACGCTGGTCGAGCCCTTCGGCCAGGTACAAGTGCGCGTTCGCCTGGCGCGGGTCGATCTGAATTGCCTCCTCCCAAACTTCCATCGCTCTGGGCAAGTCGCCCTGCTGTTGAGCGAGGATTCCGAAGGTAACCAGTGCATCCGGATCGCGCGGGAAGAGAGCGAGCATTTTCTGGTATTGGTCGTAAGCCTCGCTCCAGCGGCGATGCTCGATCAGGGCGCGGCCCAGGGTTTGCTGGGGTATGGGATTTTCGGGATTGGCGGCCACCGCGCGCCGCATCGCGCCGAGCGCCTGATCCACGTCGCCGGTTTGCAAATCCACCCGCGCGATGCGCAGTTGCAGCGAGCTGTCATAGGGGTTCAAGCGCGCGGCGCGCCGCAGGGAGGTGAGGTTTCCCGCGTCGGTTTCGAGCACATAGTGGACCAGGTCCAGCGCTCCCCAGAGGATTAGAACGGCCGCCAAGCCCACTCGGAGCGCGCGCGGGGAGTGCGTTTGGCCCGCCAGCCAGCGCGTGGCGGTGATCGCGCCCTGGCCCGTCCCACGCGCCTCGGGAGTGCGCGTCCCCGGCTCGATCAACAGCGCCGCCACGCGCTTGTCACGCAGTTTCCACACCGCGCCGTCCA
>JASHTO010000016.1 GCA_030040515.1 Terriglobia bacterium | reverse complement strand
TGCGCGGCTTGCGCCCATAAATCTCGATAATGTCGCAGAACTCGCAGTTGAAAGGACAGCCACGAGAATACTGAATGGCCATACAACTGTAATGGCGGGGATTGATCAGGCTCAGGTCGGGGCGGGGCGTTTTATCGAGCCCCGGCAGTTCGAGCGCCCGGTAGATCGGCGCAGCTTTGCCGTCTTCGATGTCACGCATCAAGCCGGGTAGGAGTTCCTCGGCTTCACCGATTACCACATGGTCGGAGAATTCGCGCAGCTCCTGAATGCTGCTCGTGATGGGCCCGCCAACCACGGTGCGCAATCCCCGCGCGCGGCAGCGCGCCAGGATTTCCAGCACGGAAGGCTTGTGCACCATCATTCCGCTGACCAAGACCAAGTCAGCCCACTCCAGGTCGGCGTCTACAAGCGAGCGGATGTTGATATCGACAAGGCGTTTTTTCCAATGTTCAGGCAGTAGAGGGGCGACCGTGAGCAGACCCAGAGGCGGGTACGCCGAACGCTTGCCTTCAATCGGCAGCGCATGCTTGAAACTCCAATAGGTATCGGGCCACTCGGGATAGATGAGAAGAGCGTTCATGGCCATGGCTTTGGGCGCTAAAATACTTTCCCTGGTTCCATGCTCACGCTTTCGCGGCCGGAATTTCTTTCCACCCGTGCGCTCTCTCGATGCCGGCAGCAGAGCACGAGCTTTCAGTGTAGGACCACTAGTAGGGATGCCCCTGCTCTTGCAGATGGTTGCACAGATTGCCGCCATCGACAGCGATGCCGAATCAACAACTCCGCAAAATATATTGCCACCGAGATTAGAAGGCGGCGGTCGGCTGCCTGCGGCAGTCATTTTCCCCTAAGGGCGAATCCACCCTGGAGGTGGTAGTGGGTCGATTTGGAATTTCGGCGTAGGGGCACCCCTCGCCCTGCGACCCAAAGCCGTCTTCGGCCTGCCCGCCGTACAACTCTGGGAGGCGGGGCGACGGGTCGCGGGTGCCCTGGATTGAAGGGCAGGGTCAAGCCCTGCCCCTACGGAATTCAAACTGACCGAACTATTGCATTTGACACTCAAAGCGTGGTATAAACTACGCAGTCGGCCTAGCCCCTGAGTGGGCAAGCGCGTAGCCAACTCTTGTCGCCTGAAGGTGAATTTGCAGCCTACGCCCTTCAAGCGCAGGGAGTTCAAGCAATCGCCAGTCTCCTGGAATCGGGCCAACCATCGCCGGGCCGGGCGATGGAGGAGAGGCGCGCTCCGGCAAGTCTTTAATCATTGGAAGGAGCTTATGAACCCACCCCGGGATGAAGACCCATCGAAAGGGAAGGACCTGAGCGCGCGGAGGAGCAAGCGCGTCAACCTCGCTTTCCCCATTGTGCTGAGCGGCACCAACGCTGCCGGCGTGGAATTCCAGGAATCCACGCGCACGATCATTGTGAGCAAGCACGGCGCCAAGATTCGCACCACCCAGGAGCTGACGGTCGGCGCGCTGGTGACCATCGAAAATCGCAGCATGGGTCTTTCCGCCGATGCCACCGTGGTGAGCGTCGGCCCGAAGCGCGCCTCGGGAGAACCCGTGGAAATCGGCGTTCAACTGACCCAGGCGGGAAACGTTTGGGGCATTATTTTTCCTCCCGATGATTGGGAGGCAGAATCAGATCCTGCCGCGAGTGAGGCGGAACGGCTGGCTTCGCAGGAGCGTGCCGCGCCCGCTTCCTCGGAAAGGACCGGGCCGGCCCCCGCGGTGGTTCCTTCCAGCCTCACGCGAAGCACCGCGGGAACCATTCCTGTTCCCGAGCAACTTTCTGCGCAAGCGGCGCCGCCGGCGCCCTCCGTGCCGGCCGTAACCACGCCTCCTACGGCCGCTTCTTCCCGGGATAAAATCGACGCGATGGCCGCCGTCGTGCTCGGCAAACTCTCCGCCCAACTCGATGAGGCCGTGGATTCCCGCCTGAAGGCTTATGCTGAGAAGGTGATGCGGTTCACCAATCAATTTGCCCTGCGCGTGCAGGCCAATTTTCAGGACGCCGCGAACCGCACGGAAGATCAAATGGTGACCATGATCCAGCAGAAGCTGGGCAACCTGGCCGACCGCGTGCAAGCGTCACGAAGCAGCCTGGAGAGCCTGCTGGCCCGGTTTGAGGCCCTGCAAAAGAATTCCAAGGCCTGGGTGGAGGACACCGACCAGAAAATCCGCGAGGCCAGCCAGGTGGCGCTCGAGTCGGCATTGCAGGAACTGGCTGTCAGCCTTCGCAAGGGGGTGGAAGGCACCACCGCCACGCTGGAGGCGCAATGCCAGGAACTGGTCCTCGATACGGTCACCCGCACCGTCAACTCCACGCTCGCCAAAGCCGACGAGCAACTCGCCGTCCAGACTCGCAATCGCCTCCTCAAAGCCAACGCGGAATTGAAGTGGCAGCAAGAACAGACGATGGACGGCATTAAGGAGCAGCTCAATCAAATCGCCGTGGCCGGCACCAATGATTTATCGGCCAAGCTCGAGAAGATGACGGCGGACCTGATTCCCTGGCTGCGCACGGAGATGGAAAAATCCTTGCAGCAGTCCTCGGCGAAACAATTGGCCGAGACCACTCAGTCCCTTCAGGAACAAACTCGCGTGCTGACACAGGACGCCCTGGTCACCTTGCAGCAAGAGGTGCAGAGCCTGCAAGAACGCATGCAGGAGGAAAGCCGGAAGGTGCGGCAATCTTCCGAGCAGGAGATCACCAAAATCGCTGAGGCCTTCGGCCAAGCCGCCGCCCAGCGCTCGGAGATGGCACTCAGCTCGCTAAAATCCGTGTCCGAACAAGCCACGGCCGAGTTGAAGGCGGTGCAAACGGAATCGGCCCGAAACCTGCGAGCGGGCGTGGAGGAATATCAAAAGCAACTGGCCTCGCGCTCCGGCCAAGCCCTGGAAGGCTTTCAAACGGGCATGCAGACACTGACCCGGGAGATGCAGGAAGGCGCCGCCCAGTTGTTTTCGCAAAAACTTCAGGTCATGGCCGAAGACCTGGCGGAGGAAGCGGCAAGCGACCTGCGAAAGCGCCTCGAGAAGGAAGCAGGGGCCGCCACGGAGACCTCCAGCAAGGATTTCAGCAAACGCCTGGAAGCGATGGGTGAGGAGATTTTCGCCGGCCGCAGCCAGCAACTCGAGCAACGTTTGCAGAGCGAGGCGGCGGCGCAGATCGATGCCGCCCTTCAGGCCGCTCCCGCCCAATTCGGAGAGCGCCTCAAGAAGTTGACCGAAGACGCAGGGCAAACCCTGGTGGGGACCACGCGGAGCGAACTCGAAAAGATTTCCGGCTCACTGCTGCAATCTGCTGCGGATTCGCTTCACCGGGATTTCGGACAGCTTTCCGACAGCCTCCAGAGGGACTTGAAGGCTTTGCAAGTCACCCTCACGGAGCAGGCGCGCAGGCAGCTCACCGCCATGTCGCACTCGACCGTTGAGACGCTGAACAAGGAAGCCCTGGGAGGACTGGAAGAATTTCGCACGCGGCTGCACAAGGCGGCGCAGGAGTCGCACGAAGAGCGCCTGCGCGATCTGCAAGCCAACTTCCAGGAGGCGATGGAAAAGCAGCGCGCCGCGCTGGCCGAACTGCTTCAGCAGCAGACCGAGCAGAGCCGCGACCTGGCCGGGCTCCAGATCAAAACCATGGGCGAGCAAGCCGTCGCCAAGGCCACCGAGAGCCTTGACCGGCAGGTGACGAAGAGCACGCGGACGGTGAGCGAGCTCGGCGAGCAGGCGCGGGCCGACATCGAATTGCAAGCCCAGAAGATCGGGCTGGAGGCCCAGACTTCCCTCAAGGATTATCAGCGGCAGGTGGAGCAGTCCAGCAATGCCGCACTCGACAAATTCCGCAAGGATACCGGAGTCCTTCTCGAAGAAGTGGTCTTCCGCCTCCAGCAGTCGGTGCGCTCCTTCCAGAACTCGACGGGAAATGAGGTCCTCTCGGAGCTTCAAAAGGCCTCCGAAAATCTCTTGGAAGTTTCCGCCGCTCAAATGCGCAAGCAGACCGAGCAGACCCTCGAGCAAATCACCGAACGCCTTAAGGCCAAGGAAGAGGAAGTGGTCAGCGACGCGGCCAATGTATTTCGCACGCGGATTGCGGATATCTTCTCCATCTTGCAGGAAGGTTCCAAAAAAGCTTCAGACCTGCCCG
>JASHTO010000200.1 GCA_030040515.1 Terriglobia bacterium | reverse complement strand
TCCTCGGAGGGTGCGTTCGGGGAATAGCGCAGCGTGCCTCCCAGCTCAAACCACTGCACGACGGATTGCATGGGCACATTATCAAAGTATTTTTTGAAAACCTTGGCGAGGGCCTGGCGGATCATCTCGCGCGCCACCGTGTCCGCACCGCGCATTTCTCCTTCGTATTCCAGTTCCAATTTGCCGGTGAGCGACGGCATGGAGGCGTAGATGTCCGCGGGGCGGGGAACGATCATCGACTCGTGGTGTTTCAACGACCGGAACTCCGCGTTGCTGACCGTGTTCTCCAGGCAGGTGATGGGCATGCGCTGGCTCACACCGCTGCGCTTGTCCACGCGCTTGTCGGCGCGCGCCTCGAACGCCACGGCCTCAATGACTTCGCGAATGAATTGCGGAATCACCAGCGGCTTTTGATCCTGGCGGTCGGTCCACGCTTCCTGCGCGGTGATGGCGATGCCCTGATCGAGCGTCGCGGGGTAATGCGTGCGGATTTCCGAGCCGATGCGGTCCTTGAGCGGCGTGATGATCTTGCCGCGCGCCGTGTAATCCTCCGGGTTGGCGGTGAACACCAGCGCCACGTCCAGCGGCAGGCGCACCGGATAGCCTTTAATCTGCACGTCGCCTTCCTGCATGATGTTGAACAGTCCCACCTGAATCTTGCCGGAGAGATCGGGCAGCTCATTGATGGCGAAGATGCCGCGATGGGCGCGCGGCAGCAGCCCGTAATGGATGGTCAATTCGCTGGCCAGCGTGTGCCCACCGCGCGCCGCCTTGATGGGGTCCAGGTCGCCGATAATGTCGGCGATGGTCACATCGGGCGTGGCGAGTTTCTCAACGTAGCGCTGCTCGGGTGTGAGGTAATCGATGGGCGTGGCGTCACCCATCTCCTTCAGGCGTTCGTGGCACGCCCGGCAGAGTGGATGCAGCGGGTCGTCATTGATTTCGCACCCGGCGATGATGGGAATCTCCCCGTCGAGGAGGGCGACGAGCGAGCGCAGTATGCGGCTCTTCGCCTGCCCGCGCAGGCCCAGAAGTATGAAATTGTGTTTGGAAAGGATGGCGTTGGCGATCTGCGGCGTCACCGTGTCGTCGAATCCGATGATGCCGGGAAAGACGGTTTCATTCGCCGCCAGCTTGCGCAGCAGGTTGGCGCGCATTTCATCCTTGATACTGACACTTTTGTAGTGCGACTTTTTCAGCTCGCCCAGCGTTTTTGCTTTTGGCATTTGCCCCGACCCCACACCAGATTATAACACGGGGCGGACTCCCGCGCCTCAGCGCCCGTGCCCATTCCCGCCGGCCTTCTTCTGCGATTCCTGCAACTGGTCAAGTTGGTTCAGAAAGACATCCATCGCGCGCCGCACCAATTCCAGCCGCTCGACTTCACTGCGCATCAGCAGGAGCCGCTGTTTGAAATCCCGATCGAAGGGCAGCGCGGCCGCCATTCGGAAGGAGAGGTAGCGATACGGCCGGGGGAAGTGCACAGGCATTTCCGCCGCCTGGCGGAGCCGCCGCAGAGCTTCGCGGAATTGCGAAATGGCGTCCTCCGCTTCGGCATCACCGGGAGCGTCCGGCCCGTCGTCGTCGAAGTAGTCCACCGCGCCGCGCAGGTAGGGGCGCTCCTCGTTAGTCATCAGGATTTCAAAGCGGCGCTTGCCCACCGTCAGGATATCCATGCGGCCATCGTCATATTTGTGCGTAACGCTGACGATGCGGGCCGTGCAGCCCACCGGGCTCAACGCCTTCCCCTTGACGCGCACCAGGCCGAATTCCTGCTGCCCCCTCCCCGCCTCCTTCGCCTCCAGGCACTCGCCGATCATGGTTTTGTAGCGGTCTTCGAAGATGTGCAGAGGCAGAGGCTCCTCGGGGAGCAGCACCAGATCCAGCGGAAACAGGGGCAGAAATTCGTTGTCCATGGCTTCAATCCGGTGATCGGGTGATGCGTTGATCGAAACTCGATGAGCACTGCGCGAATCCCGCGGCACGAGTTTCGAGTTTCGGATTTCGGCTCCGTTCACCCGATTACTCTTTGAGTGGCGCAAATGCCTTGCCATCCCAGGCGCACGCTTTTTCGAAGCTGACGGAATCCACAGGTTTTTCCCGGCCGAATGCGAAGAAATCCACTTTGCCTTTCCAAACCGGTTCCTGGCCGCGGCCTTGCGCGCGGTAGGTTACATCACCCTTGGTCACCGTTCCCGAGGCGCCGATGTTTTTTTCTGGCGGTTGAAGAATCTGCATCTTCGGGCTGTATTCGGAAAGATTGTGGTATTCCGTGGGCGCCTTCCACACAATCTGGAAATTGCCGACCGCAATTTTTCGCACCACGATGTTCGTGCCGTAGGTTTGCGCCTGCTCGCGGAACGGTTCCTTGCTGATCACGCAGTCGCTGCCGTCGCCCACCAGGTCGCGAACTTCGAGCGCGGTGATTCCCGGCTGCATTTCACCGATCACAAAATTCAGCGTGCCGCCCGGCAGATATTTCCCGTTCTCGGAAGTGAAGATGACGAGCCTGGCCATGGAGAGCGGTGTGGTGAGCACGTAGCAGAGCAGCGCCGGGGAACCCTGCGCCTGCCGCACCTGATAGCGGGCGATGTCCGTGTGCGCGGCGGTAAAATCATCCAGGTAGGGAGGGCCGAGCTGCTTCAGCAGCTCACTGTCCACAGGATAGGCCTCCGCCGGCTTCATATCCGCCGGCTTGATCTGTACCCAGCCCATCTCCGCAGTTCCTGTTTCAAAGTTCAGCGCCTTCACCTGCGCGAATGTCGTGCCGCGCTTCGCCTTGGTCTTGAAGACAGGGACGACCACGCCGCGGGGAATCTTGCGCTTGGCCTTTTGGAAATCAGGTTCGGGAACCGAAAGGCTCTCTGAACCCTGTGGGAGATACAGCCAGCCAATGGGTGCGGGTGGTTCAGGTTCTTTTTTCTCCTTTTCCTTCGCGAGGGCGGAGACGGAAACAAGGATACTGAGCAAAACGCAAGCGACAGGGATGCGGGTTTTCATATCACCGCCTATTGTTGACGAGTCCTAGCGGTTTGACAAATAGATTTTCGCAGCGAGGCGGA
>JASHTO010000199.1 GCA_030040515.1 Terriglobia bacterium | reverse complement strand
GACCACCACTCCCTCGGCGGAAGAACTCGCACACGCGGAACGCTACCTGGTGGGCACCGAGGCGCTCGAACTCCAATCGCAGGATTCCGTGGGAAGGTCGCTGGCACGCTTGTGGGTTCTCAACCTGCCACCGGAAGAGTTGGGACGGGAAAATGAAGAGATCAGCAAGGTAACCCTCAAAGACATTGACGACATTGCGTCCCGATATTTTCCTGCGGCGCGCCAGACCATCGTGGCCGTGGGGATCGAAAAGGTTATCGAAGACCAGCTCGCGCCGTTCCAATTGGAAATGAAACCCGCACCCTGAGCAACGCGCGGTTTAGCGGTTTCCCGCGGGCTGGGGCACAACCGAGCCCGGCGCGTCCATGGCAGCCTGCGACAGCGGCTCTTCCGGCATGACGACCCATGCGATGACATAGCCGAGGACTCCCGAACCGGCGAAGACCGTCATCGTCAGCCAGATTATTCTCACCAGTGTCGAATCCAATCCAAGATATTCAGCGAATCCTCCGCAGACGCCGGCGATCTTATGGTCCTTGCGCGATCGCATGAGCTTCTTGCGCGGTACGGGTACCGGCGTTGCCAGGGCCGTGCCGCAATGGCAGCAAAAATTCACCCGCTCGGCGTATTCCTTTCCACATTGAGGGCAATACATGCTTCCTCCTCCCATCCGCGAATCACCACTGCCCATTATACGATTGGGGGGGGCGAGGAGTTCCATTCGTTTTCGATTTCGTACCGCGTTTGGGAGAATTTGAGGTAAGATTTCGCCGTCATCGATCGTTCGCCTGAGCAGGGTGCCCGCCTCCTCTCTGCAAGGGAAAGCAAAATATGGTTTGGCGTTCCCCGAGAGCCCTCATCGTATTTCTCCAGGGATTTTCCCTCCGCCGCCGGGTGGCGGTCAGCCTGGCGCTGGTGCGCCTGATTCTCGTTCCGGTCATTTTTCTGGCGGTTTACTACCTGTTCGCGATGGCCTCAATCGTGGACCGCATCGTCAGCATCGATGCGCCCGTGGCCACGAACGCCGAACGCGCGTCGATTGATATGCTGGACGCCCGGCGCGCGGAAACCAGCTACTTCCTGCTGCACGACCCGGATGACATCGCGCACAATCGCGAATCCCTCCAACAGCTCGAAACCATCATTCAGACTTGCCGCACGTTGCAGCCGGAGGAAACCCCTACTCTGGATGAGCTGGAGGAGCAGATTTCCATTTACCGCATCAGCTTTAATCGCGCGGTGGTGCGGCTGGGGCGGAGCAACATACCGCCCGTGGAAAGCCTTCGCGAGGTGGTGCGGACATACCAAAAGGACCTGGACGATGTGCTGCGCAATTCCGGGCATGAAAGCCGCGCGACCTTGATCGATATGCTGCGCGCCCGCATTGGGTCCTTTGATGCGGAGGTGGCGGCCAAATTGGAAGAGAACGATCCACAGATTCGGCTGGCCTCGCAGGAGATGGCCACATCCAGCCAGAGGATCGTCAACCTCTCGACCGAACTCGAAGGCCGGAGCTGGCAGCGCGTTCAGACAGACCACCAACGAGCGCGCGGTTTGCTAATTCGCGCCGAGGTGATCGGCGGCATCGTTTCCGCCCTCACAGTGCTGGTGAGCATTTGGATCAGCTTTACGCTGCCCCGCCAGGTGGTCAGGCCGCTGACGGACCTCAAACAGGCGGTTGACCACGCTTCGGCGGGAAACTACGAAATTATGTTTGACGTGAAGGGCCAGGGCGAGGTCGTTGAACTCGCTGCGAGTATTCGCAAGTTGCTCGCCCATGTGCGCGAGAAACACAACAACGAGACCAAAACTTAGCACCTTTGGGCAATCAAATCCTCAGCACCTTTCCTTCTTCGGAGAACCGCGCCGGTCCTTCAATCTATGCCGGAGTGTTCGGAATTAGCCTCGCCACTCTTATGTACGAAATCCTCCTGACGCGCATCTTCAGTGTCACGCTGTTTTACCACTTTGCCTTCATGGCAATTTCCATCGCCATGTTCGGAATGACCGTCGGCGGAATTGTGGTGTATCTGCACCCGGCCTATTCTGCCGCGGAGGATGCCCCGCGATTGATGGGGCGCAGCGGACTGCTCTTTTCACTCTGGATGATCCTGGGAACCCTCACTCACTTATTTGTTCCTTTTTATGCGGAGAGCTCGCTTCGCGGCGTAGCGTCGATGACCCTGACCTTCGCTTCATTGTCCACGGCCTTCGTCTATAGCGGCATCTGCGTCTGCCTCGCACTTACAAAATTTCCACGCCAGGTAAGCAGCCTTTATGCGGCTGACCTCGCTGGGGCGGCCCTTGGATGTGTGATTCTGATCGGAGTCTTCAAATTTGCCAATGGCCTGGGTGCGGTATTTGTTGCCGCGTTGCTTGCCGCACTTTCGTCGATGATAGTGCAACTCCGTGATCACCACGAAAAGTGTTTCAGAAGCACCGTATTTGCCAGCGCGATCCTAGCAATCTTTGTCGCGGCCAACGGTTTTGCTGCAAGTAGGGGTCGCGCGCTCCTGGATTTGATCTGGGTGAAGGGAGGACTTGAGGGTGTGCATGTCTATGAAAAGTGGAACTCCTTCTCCCGCATTTGCGTCCTGGGAGATCCGGACATACCGATTTGCCCCGTGGATGAGGGTACGAGCCCAACGTACCCGGCCAACACCGCGGTCCACGCCCTTCCCTTGACCATCGATGCCGACGCGGAAACCACTTTGACGGCATTTGCAGGTGATTTCAGAACTGTCGACTACCTGAAGTGCGATGTGAAGGAAATTGTTCATTACATTCGCCCGGACTCGCATGTCTTGATCATCGGCGCCGGAGGCGGGAGGGACATTCTCGCGGCGCTGGCCTTTGATCAACCCTCCGTTGAAGCTGTGGAGATGAACCAGGACATCATCGCCACATTGAACGGGAAATTCGGTGAATTCACCGGGCACCTCGATCGAAACCCTCGCGTTAAATTTATCAATGACGAGGGTCGGAGCTACCTCGCTCGCTCGCACGATAAATTCGACATCATTCAGGCCTCGTTCATCGACACCTGGGCGGCGACGGCAGCAGGCGCATTTGCCTTGACCGAAAACGGACTCTACACGGTTGAGGCGTGGAAATTATTTCTCTCGCGGCTCTCTCCGAGCGGCGCGATTTCCTTCTCCAGATGGTTTGTTCCCGGCCACCCGCAGGAAACTTATCGCCTCACCGCCCTAGCCGCGACCTCGCTCGTGGGGTTGGGCGTTTCAAACCCACGCGCGCACATCATTCTCGTGCGAAATGCCTGGAGGCGCGAAGGCTCACGATTCCTGGGCGGCGCAGCCACGATGCTGGTAAGCATGACTCCATTCTCCGAAACGGATATCGACAAAATCGAGACGGTTGCCCGCCAAATGAAATTTATCATTGTCCTCAGCCCGCGTACCGCAGCCGACCCCACTTTTGCCGACCTCGCCTCGGGCCGTAATCTCCGGAATGTTGCGGCTCGGGTCCGGTCGAATGTCAGTCCGCCAACAGATAATCAGCCGTTTTTTTTCCAAATGGGAAAGATTGGGGATTTGTTTCGGGCCGCTCCGCTCACGCGATCCATTAATGAAGTCACCGACGCGGCGCATTTGTTAGGAACAATGCTCCTGATCATAACCGGCCTTACCGGCTTCTGTATCGTTCTACCCCTGGCAATGACGGGGGGCGGAAATTCACAGTCTGGTATCTGGCCGAGCGTGCTCTATTTCGCCGCCATTGGCATGGGCTTCATGCTTATCGAAGTCTCACAGATGCAGCGACTGATGATTTTTCTTGGTCATCCCACCTACGCACTTTCAGTTGTCCTGTTCACGCTGCTACTTTCGAGTGGGCTGGGAAGTTACGCGACGCAAGGGGCTGGCAATTCCAACTTGCAACGCCAGGGCGCACTTCGACTCGGGGTGCTCGTAGGCACGTTGTGTGTTTTTGACGTCATGACCCGAAGCGCGCTGGTGAGTTTCGAGAGTTCCACCACTCCTGTTCGGATTTTAGTAGGTATAGTAATTCTCTTTCCCTTGGGGTTTCTGATGGGAATGCCTTTTCCATTGGGGATGAAGGCCGCCACCGGGAATAACTCGAGCCTCACACCGTGGCTCTGGGGCATCAATGGAGGCACTTCCGTTTGCGCTTCCGTGCTTGCGGTGGTGATCTCAGTGTACGCGGGGATCTCGGCGGCATTCTGGACGGGAGTAGCATGCTACGCCATTGCCTGGATTTGCTTCCTTCAACCGTGGTGGCGGGCGAAGCGAAATTCCGCACCTATCCAAACTGCGAGTGGGAATGCGTTGGCATCGATCTGACTCCGTCTTCTTTGACGCTGGGGCCGAGCCGATTGCCCTTCGGCAGACAGATCGGCTCTGCAGCAAACTACTTGACGAATCGCGGGTTTACCTTTAATTCTATTGTTTCGATTGAATACTTCGAGCCGATAATAGGAAGGAGCACCCATGAAAGGCAAGTCCGAGGTCATCGACGTTCTGGCCAACATGTTGAAAGAGGAATTGGGGGCCATCAGCCAGTACTTCATTCACGCGGAAATGTGCGAGACGTGGGGTTACAAGAAACTCAGCGAGCACACCAAGAAAGAAGCCATCAATGAAATGAAACACGCGGAAAAGCTCATTGAGCGTATTCTTTTTCTCGAAGGCATGCCCAATCTAAATGACATGCCCAAGCTGGCTGTGGGTAAGGATGTGAAATCACAATTTCAAAACGACCTGACGCTCGAGAAGAATGCCGTGGCCGAATACAATTCCTCAATTGCCACCTGTCGCAAAGCCGGCGACAATGCGTCGGCCGACATCCTTCAGGTAATCCTGGCGGATGAAGAAGAGCACGTTGATTTTCTGGAGGAACAGATCAGCCTGATCGAGAATATCGGAATTCAGAATTATCTGGCGCAGCAGGTGTGATGCTATACAGAGCGACACAAATTGTAGCGGCGGTCATAGACCGCCGCTACGGCCAAATACGCAAACACTTACGTCGTTCCGTATAGTTTAGCCCACCACACCTCGCCACGGGTCATTACCAATCCTCCTTCGACCGAACTACGGCGGCAAGCTTCGCCCCCACCTTCCCAGCCGAAGGATCCTCAGGCGGCCCGTTAATCCCCTCGCCACGGATCAACCTTTAATCACACCCATCGGCTTCAGGCGCGCCACCCGTCGCGCCAAGCCGGCGTTGTGGACCACGTCGATGACCGCATCCACGTCCTTGTAGGCCTCGGGGATTTCCTCCGTAATTCCATCGCGGGTTTCGGCGCGCACAATGATGCCGAGGTCTTCCAGGCGCTGCTTTGCATCCTGGGCGAAACGTGATTTCTTGGCCGCCGTGCGGCTCATCACGCGGCCCGCGCCGTGACAGGTGGTTCCGAAACTTTCCCGCATTGCACCCTCAGCGCCCACGAGAACATATGAAGCCGTTCCCATCGAGCCGGGAATGAGCACGGGTTGGCCCACGTGGCGATATACCTCGGGGATATCAGGATGGCCCGGAGGAAATGCGCGCGTGGCGCCCTTGCGGTGAACCATCACCTCGCGCTCGCGGCCTTCCACCTGATGGCGTTCGAGCTTGGCGATGTTGTGACACACGTCGTAGATGACGCGCAGCTCCTCCTCGCCGAAAATCCGCTTGAACGCCTGGCGTGTGAAGTGCGTAATTCCCTGCCGGTTGGCCCAGGCAAAATTCGCGGCGGCGCGCATGGCGCCAAGATAAGCTTGTCCCTCCGCAGACCTCACAGGTACACACGCCAATTGGCGATCCGGCAGGTCAATTCCATGGCGTTGCATCGCGGGACCCATTTCGCGCAGATAATCCGTGCACACCTGGTGCCCCAATCCCCGCGAGCCGGAATGGATGAGCACTACAACTTCGCCGGCAAAAAGGCCGAGCGGCTCAGCCCGGCCCGGATCAAAGACCTGCTCGACGTACTGGACTTCGAGAAAATGATTCCCGGAGCCGAGCGTGCCGACTTGGGGCAATCCCCGCTTCTTGGCTCGATCGCTCACCGCGGCCGCGTCCGCGCCCTCGATTGCGCCATTCTCCTCGCAGTGCGTCAAGTCTTCAGCGTGGCCGTAGCCGTGCCCCACCATCCACGCCGCGCCGTCCCGAAGCAACTCGTCGAGGTCCGAATAGGAAATTCGGATATTTCCGCCGCGGCCCGCTCCCGAGGGAATGTCGCGGAACAACTGGTTCACGAGTTCGCGAATCTTGGCATGAACCTCCCCGCGATTCAGTGAACTACCCAGCAGGCGGACGCCGCAATTGATATCAAACCCCACTCCGCCGGGTGATATCACTCCGTCACAGTGCGGGTCCGTTGCTGCCACGCCGCCGATTGGAAATCCGTAACCTTGGTGAATATCGGGCATCGCAAGCGACGGCCCCACAATGCCGGGCAAC